>CANQXP010000003.1 GCA_947627885.1 uncultured Rikenella sp. | reverse complement strand
GACGAAGTGGCCGGTTACGTCGATTTTCGTCAGCCAGCTGCTGATATCCTGACGGAAATCGACGTAACCGGCCACTTCGTCCTGCGTCTTATCCACGATCGGATCGCTTTTACCGTCGAGGTATTTGTTCCACGAATCGCCGCCGAAATGGAAATAATCCACACCGACGGTCAGCCGATTGCCCCGGAACAGCTGCGCGCTCTGGAACCACGAAAGCCCCAGCATCTTATCGCGGGATCTAAAACGGTAGTCCAGCGGTTCTTCGCCGGGATGGTAACCGTCGTTGATCCAATGGTTGCCCCAGTTGGCGAAGAAGCTCAATGATCCGGAAGTATGCCCGTAGTCGTTCTCCAAAGCCAGCGAAGCCATGCCGCGCGTGATGCGCTGGTCGTTATCAATTAGCGGATCGAAAGTCTCTCCCGGATTCGAGGCGTTGAAGTGAGTCAGGTTCACGTCGGCCCACACGTTCCAGGCCTGCGAGATTTCATAGCCCAATTTCGCATAACCGCCGTATTGCTCGAATCCCATCCCGGCCCGGTGGCCGTCGGTGCGGTTGTACGAAGCTCCGACGATGCCGGTGAAACGCCCTTTGCGGATGCGGCTGGTGGCTTCGGTCTGCAAGGTATTGAAAGAGCCGTACCCCAGGTTCACATGGGTTTTCACTCCGTCCTCCCGCATCTTTCGGGTTACGATATTGATTACGCCGCCCATGGCGTTGGAACCGTACAGCACCGACGCCGGGCCTCGCACCACTTCGACGCGCTCGGCGAGCATCGACTGGTAAGCGTCGGAGATGGGATGCCCCATCAGGCCGGCATATTGCGGATGGCCGTCAATCAATACCAGCAGGCCGGTCGTAGGCATTCCCGCCTGCGGAGCGCCGCCGATCCCGCGCAGCGACATCTGGCCTGCCGAACCGCCCGAAACACCGTAGCCCATCATCCCGCGGCTGGTCGTAAAAAGACCCGGCACCTGCTCCGAAAGGATCGGCAACAGCGACGGTTCATTGCTTCGCTCGATCTTTTCCCTTCCCACGACCGTAACTGTCATCGGCAAATGGCGGACATCGGTTTCGCTGCGCGTGCCGGTGACGACTACTTCGTCCGCAGCGTATATCCTGCGTTGCGGCAAAGTATCGGCCACACCCTCAGCCTGTACCGGGACAGTCAGGCTGAGGGTCAATAAAGTTATGGATATGCTTTTTTTCATCGTTACAAAGATACCCCTCTGAACTTTCGGCAAATTACATAAATTACGGATAATATTACCCGTATTACAGATATTTTTTCGATCTTAATCCTTGAGAAAGAAATCGTTAGAACTACCGGACATCTTGCCGGGACTACGGTTCACGGGGATAAAACGGGATACAAAAAAAGCGTTTACGGAATCGTAAACGCTTCGATCACTGCGGTGCGGACGAGACTCGAACTCGCGACCCCCTGCGTGACAGGCAGGTATTCTAACCAGCTGAACTACCGCACCAGTTTTTTTCGATTGCAGTGCAAAGGTAACCAAATCTCCGGATTCTGCAAACCGCGATACCGTTTTTATTCCTCTTTTTTGAAGAACGAGAATTGCACGCTTCCGTAACTTCTTCGTTCATAAAAATTTGGGAATCCCGAAAAATCTTTCTCCGCCGAATGCTCCAGAATAAAAATCCCATCGTCCCGCACAAATCCCCCCTCGAAAACAAGCCCCGGCAATGTCTCCACCCCGTCCATGTCATACGGCGGATCGGCAAAGACGATATCGAAAGCCTCAGCTCCCGCCATGCTCTTGAGGTAGACGAAGACATTGGTCTTGACGCTCTGCACCTGTCCGAAGCCGAGCTCCTTGGCCGTCGCCGCGATAAAGCGCTGGTGCAGCGGGTTCATTTCGACCGATACCACCCGCTTCGCCCCGCGCGACGCAAATTCATAACTGATCGAGCCGGTCCCGGAGAACAGATCCAAAACCTCCACCTCCTCCAGATCGTACAGGTTCTGGAGCACATTGAACAGGTTTTCCTTGGCGAAATCGGTCGTCGGCCGGGCCCTGAAATTGCGCGGCGGAATGATCTGCCGACGCTTGCGGGCACCTCCTACTATACGCATATCTCCCTGATTCGTTGATGATTGTAAAACCTGATCTCGCGGGCGTCCACTTCGCTGAAATACCGCATGAAAAATCCCCGCAGTTGCTCCGCCCCTTCCCCCGTCAGGAGCAGCCGGTAAGAGGTGAATCCGTCGTGCTTGACCAGTTTCTGTATATAATAGAGTAACTCTTCCGGAGTGTCCGCCCGCAGCGTTTCAGCGGCATACAGGCCGGTATGGTAGATGGTCAGGTGAACCAGGTCACCGTCCAGTACCGCATGCACCTGGTTGGCCTGCACCGCATCCACCTCCAGTAATAGAGGGTGGTAAAAGAGGGCGCCGGGATACAACTGCATCAGGCCTGCCACCAATCCCGCATCCGCCTGCCAAACTGCGGCGGCCTGCCCCGAAAGCAGGTTGTTCGACAGCGTCGTCATCCCCGGCACGAACATATTAGCCGCCTTCAGGTACTGTTCCGCTCTTTCCGGCTCAAACAGGGGCTGCGGAATCAGCAGAACGTTATCCGTCGAGCATCCCACGAAAACCCTATCCAACGGCGGGGCTGCGGCGGTCAGCATCGGTTCCCTCGCCAGGATCGACGCCATATCCGTGTCACGGTAGGCCACGGAACGCAGGATCGCCTCCCCGCCCATGGCGGGCGAGATGTCGAACACGACAAAAGAAAATCCATTCAGACCGACCTGAATGGATAATTCTCTGCTCCTTAGATAATGCCGGGTTACTTCCTGCATTGTTCCTGAATATCTAAAGTTTCGGAAGGGGGGGATCGCAACCTCGCAGGCTCCCGTACCTACTCCCAGTTCCCGGCCTCGTTGGTGGTAGCGGTCAGTGAACCTACCTTCAGGCCGTCCGCGCGGTTCAGGGTTTTCACCTGGTAGTCGCGGAAGTTGATCAGTTCCTGTTTATCCAGATCACCCAGGAAAGTCGGGTACTGGGCAAAGGCCTCGAACACCGGAACGACGACTTTCGATTCGGTTTCGATCGAAGCGGTGTCCATAGCGAACTGCTGCAACGAACCGGTAGCTTCCACCGATCCCGGAATATAACGCAGGTTATTGACATCCCCCCCCAGGCTGAAAAATTCGATGGTATCCTTAACCGCCACCTGGAATTTCTGACGGTGCACGAGCCCCTGAGCCACAGCCACCGAGTCATCTTCCGATCCGATCGCCCGTTCGAAAGTCAGCGAGTCATGCTCCACGAAAGCGATCAGCGAGTCGAAGTTCGGAGTGAACTTCAGGTATTTCGAGCGGAAAGCCCGTTGTGCCGTACGGATATCCTTGAGCCGTTCGACCACCTTCGTTTCGCGTTCCTTACGGGCGCGTTCGAATTCGAGCGGCGTATTGAACAATGAATAAAGCCACCACACCAATGCTACGATCGCCGCCAGCAAAAGGACCTGGAGAAGAATTTTTTTCATCTTATGATTTTAGTTTTTAAGTTTGTTTACGGTTAGCAGCAACCGACCACCTCCTGAAACCCCCGAAAGCCATGTCCCTGAGCAGCCATATTGCGACCCAAATATACAGCAATTTTGCATTCGCACCAACAGCGGAGCAAAAAAAGTTGATCGACGCGCTGGCGGAATACCTCACCTCCGGGGACGAAAGTGCCGTTTTCCTGATCAACGGCTATGCCGGAACGGGGAAAACCACCGTGATCGGGGCGCTGGTGCGGACACTGCGCCAGATGGAACTTCCGTGCGTGCTGATGGCCCCCACCGGACGGGCTGCCAAGGTGATGAGCCGCTATGCCGGGGCCGACGCCTATACGATCCACAAGACCATCTACCGGGAACGGACTGCCGGGGGAGCCGAAGGCTCCAAATTCGACCTGAACTTCAATAAGTCCAACGACACGCTCTACCTGATCGACGAAGCCTCGATGCTGACGGGACGCGCGGCGTCCCTGAGCGGCGACGGTTCGGCGTTCGGCACGGGAGACCTGATCGAAGATATGTTCGACTACATCCGCCTCGGACGCAACAACAAAGTGATCCTGGTGGGCGACCAGGCGCAGCTGCCGCCGGTGGGCTACGACTATTCCCCGGCTTTGAGCCCGGAATACATGGCCAAATACGGTACGGTGTGGAATTTCACCTTGTCGGAGGTGGTGCGCCAGCAGAGCGATTCCGGCATTCTCTACAATGCCACGGAGATACGGGGTATGATCGAGGCGGGATTCGCGGACATTCCGCAGTTCAGCGTCGATTTCCCGGACGTAGTGCGGCTCGACGGGCGGGAACTGATCGACGAGATCGACTCCTGCTACGGGCGGTACGGACAGTCGGAAACAGCGATCATCACGCGCTCCAACAAGCGGGCGAACCACTACAACCAGGGCGTCAGGCGGACGATCCTGGACTACGACGAGGAGATCGGTTCGGGCGATATGCTGATGGTGGTCAAGAACAATTACCACTACGTGGAGCGCGACCCGAATGCAAAGATGGACTTCATCGCCAACGGGGACATCGCGCGGGTGCACCGGATCTATAAAACGCGGGAGAAATACGGTTTCCATTTCGCCTACGCGGAGCTGGAATTCCCGGACTACGACGATTACAGCTTAGAATGCTGGCTGTTGCTGGACGTGCTGCACAGCGACGCGCCCTCCCTGAGCCGGGAGCAGCAGTCGCGCCTGTTTCTGGCCGTGGAACAGGATTATGCGGAGATCAAACAGAAGGGGAAACGCTACAAGGCGGTGCTTGGGGATGAATTCTACTCCGCTTTGCAGGTGAAATTCGCCTATGCGATCACGTGCCACAAGGCGCAGGGCGGGCAATGGTCGGCCATCTTTCTGGACGTGATGCTGTTCGGCGACGAATTGATGACCCTGGAACTGCTGCGGTGGCTCTACACGGCGGTGACGCGGGCCACGGAGCGGCTCTATCTGGTCAACTACGACGAGCGTTTCTTTGTCGAAAACGAATGACCGCCCATTCCGGATGAACACTTAACAAAGAAAGCCTTGCATATCGGATATGCAAGGCCTTCGAAAAGTATCCCTAAAGAGAAAAGGAAGCGACTTATTTGGTCAGCTTTTTCTCTTTGATACGCGCTTTCTTACCGGTCAGGTCACGCAGGTAGAAGATGCGTGCACGGCGCACCACCCCGACTTTGTTCAGCTCGATCTTGCTGATGGTCGGCGAGTTCACCGGGAAGATACGCTCCACGCCGATCCCGTCGGAGATCTTGCGGACGGTGAAGGTTTCGGTGGCTCCCGAGCCACGGCGCTGAAGCACCACGCCACGGAAATTCTGAAGGCGCTCTTTGTTACCTTCGCGGATCTTGATGGTTACGGTGACGGTGTCACCTGCCTTGAATGCGGGGACTTCGGCGGTCTCCTGTTTGAAAGCCTCCTGGGCTACTGCGATCAGATTGTTCATTGTTTGGAACCGAATCTAAAAGGGGTTAACGTGCGGAATGTTACGGTTTCCGTCGGGCGCCGGGATTTTCCGTTTCTGGAAAGCAAACGGGGCCACTGCCCCATTATCTCCCGCACCCTCCATAAGAGATTCCTGCACAAAAGCGACGCAAAAGTAACGATTAATTCACAACGGGCAAAATATTTTGGGTAAATTTGTGTTTCCAAATACCAAAGACCTGAACAGAATGACAGCATCCGGAAGACCCCTCATATTCGTGACCAACGACGACGGCGTACAGGCCGCAGGCATTGCCGCCCTGATCAAACTGGCAACCGAATTCGGCGATGTGGTGGCCGTGGCCCCGAACGAGAGCTACTCCGGGATGTCCCACTCCATCACCATGCACCGCCCGCTGTTCGTCAGCGCCGTGACCTGCGAGCCGGGGCTCGAAGTCTATTCCTGCACGGGCACACCGGTGGACTGCGTCAAGATCGGGTTCGACGAAATATTCAAAGACCGCATTCCGGACCTCGTCCTCTCGGGCATCAACCACGGCTCCAACGCCAATATCAGCGTGATCTATTCCGGGACTATGGGGGCGGCGACCGAGGCGGCTTTGTACGGCATTCCGTCGATCGGCTTTTCGCTGACCGACCATTCGCCCGCAGCCGATTTCACCGCATCGGTGCATTATGCGCGGGAGATCATCGCCCAGGTGCTGGCCATGCCCGCGGAACGGCTGGCGGGGCTTTGCCTCAACGTCAATATCCCGGATATTCCGCTGGCGGAGATAAAAGGGATCAAAGTCTGCCGCCAGACCAAAGGGAACTGGCGCGAGGATTTCGTCCACCGCACCGATCCGCACAACCGCGACTATTACTGGATGTCAGGCAAATTCTACAACTTCGAACACGAAGCCGAAGATAGCGACGAGTGGGCGCTGACGCACGGCTACGTGGCGGTGGTTCCGGTACAGATGGATCTGACCGACTACTCCCGGATAGAAACGCTGCGCGAGCATATAGGCCGTTGATTTTTTACTACTCGGCTGCGCCGAAAAGCGAATCCAGATACTGGTAGAATTCCTCGCTTTCGCCTTCGAAACGCTTGACGATCACGCCAGCCGGGTCGATCACAACCTTGGTCGGGAAAGCCTGTATACCGTATTGGGTCTGCACGCTCCGGTCGTTTCCGGCCCAGACCCCGATCCAGGGCATTCGGTGTTTTTCGAGGCCCTTGCGCCAGGTCTGTTCCGGCTCGTTGCAGTCGAGGCCGACGAACTCGACCCGGTCTTTGTATTTCGCGTAGTACTCCTTCATCAGCGGAATCCCCTTGACACACCAGCCGCACCACATGCCCCAGAAGTCCAACACGGTGTATTTGCCCCGGTTGTATAAAGACGAAAGTTTGAACGGTTTACCCTGCACGTCGGGCAGCGTGAAGTCCGGCGCAGGCAACTCTTTTCCGGCATTCATCTGCTCACGGGCCGCCGTATTGGCCCGGTATTCATTATACGAAGCCATACGGCTGTCCAACAACGGCTTCAGCCTTCCAGTGCGTACTTTCTCCCCAAGCATATTATACAGCGAATCGAGATCGTCCGACCGGGATTGCAACAGATAGAGCCCGGCCAACTCTTGTTCCGGATGCTTTCCAAGCCACGCCTGTTCCCATGCCCGCCGGGCGTTTCGCCAACGCTTAGACTCTTCGGAGGCCGCCCTCAACTCATCGTGCGATGCGCCGCCACCCAACAGAAGCTCCACTTTCCGGTCAGCCCGGTACTCCTTCAGCCTGTAATCCGTAAACTCCCCCCGCTCTGCTCGTTGTTTCAGTTCATACAGCGGAGTATCGGCACTCCAGACCAGCATCGAATCGTTCAACTCGCCCGTGACCCGGACACGCTCGCCGGGAAAGAGGTAAAAACGGCAGACTTTGATCTCCGGCACCCATCCGCGGCCCGGCCTTCTCAGGTTCATCAGTTCCGTTGCTGCAACGGGATAGAAAAGCACTTCGTAAACCGAATCCGTTTGCGGCACATCCAGCAAAAAACGTCCGTCAAGCATCGGCAATGTCTTCATGTCCCGGTCATCGGGCATGGGGCCACCGACGGCATAATAAATCGCCACCACGCTGTCCCCGGCATTTTTCAGCGCCACTTCGACACGTTCCGCTTTTTTAGCCGCCGCAACGGCTTCGCCGCAAACGCACAAGACCAATGCTGAACAAAGAAGGCTTCGTATCATCATCTTGAAAATTAAGTTTAAATGAAACATCAGGAATAAGACGTATCGAAAGCCGGAATCGGATGTGAGGATACGCCGATTTTCGCTATCTTTGTTCTATTCGAACGAAACGCTCACTCCGAAACCAAACATATGATCGTACACGACACGACATTCCGTGTTCCCTACGGGGACGTGGACCGCATGGGCTTCTTTTACCACTCGCACTACGTGGAACTTTTCGATATGGGACGCACCGAGCTGATGCGGCACATCGGGCTGCCCAACGCCGAGATCGAAGCGGCCGGGGTGATGCTGCCCGTGCTGAAAGTAGAGGTCAACTACAAGAATCCGGCCTATTACGACGACCTGCTGACCATACGGACGACCCTGCGCGAAATGCCGGGCGTGAAAATCAAATTCGACTACGAGGTTTTCCGCGAAAACGGCGAACGGATCACCACGGGCGCTGTGACGCTGGCCTTTATGCACGCCGACACCAAGACCGCCTGCCGTCCGCCACGTGCGCTGCTCGAAAAACTCGCTCCTTTTTTCAGTTGAAACGCCCCCAGATTCGAGAAAAAGCATTACCTTTGCCCAAATTTATTAACAGGTAGCCATTATGTCGTTCATAGATGAAAAAATCGTAGCCGAAGGCCTGACCTTCGATGACGTACTCCTCGTTCCCGCCTACTCCGAAATCCTTCCGCGCGAAGTTTCCGTGGCTTCGCGATTCTCCCGTAATGTGCCTATCAACACCCCGATCGTGTCGGCGGCCATGGACACCGTGACCGAGGCCGAACTGGCCATCGCCATCGCCCGGCAGGGCGGGATCGGCGTGATCCACAAAAACATGCCGATCGACGCGCAGGCGCACCAGGTGCGCAAGGTGAAACGCGCCGAGAACGGGATGATCTACGACCCGATCACCATCAAGGCCGACGGGACGGTGGGCGACGCCAAAGCGTTGATGCACGAGAACAAGATCGGCGGGATACCTGTGATCGACGACGACTGCAAACTGATCGGGATCGTCACCAACCGCGACCTGCGGTTCCAGACCGATGCGGCCAAAAAGATCAGCGAGGTGATGACCAAGGAGAACCTGGTCACCACCCACAACCCCGATCTGAACGAAGCCGCCAAAATCCTGCTCAACAACAAGATCGAAAAGCTGCCGGTCATCGACCAAAACGGCAAGCTGGTGGGACTCCTTACCTATAAGGACATCACCAAAGTCAAGGACAACCCCAATGCGGCGAAAGACTCGAAGGGGCGGCTGCGCGTGGCGGCGGGCGTAGGGGTCACCCACGACACGATGGAACGCGTGGCGGCGCTTTACGAAGCGGGCGCGGACGCGATCGTGATCGACACGGCGCACGGCCATTCGAAAGGCGTGATCGAAAAGCTCAAGGAAGTCAAAGCGAAATATCCGGATCTCGATGTGGTCGTCGGAAATATCGCGACGGCCGATGCGGCGAGGATGCTCGTAGCGGCGGGGGCGGACGGAGTGAAGGTCGGCATCGGGCCGGGCTCCATTTGCACGACGCGTATTATCGCGGGCGTCGGGGTGCCGCAACTCAATGCGGTTTACGACGTGACGTCGGCCCTGAAAGGAACCGGCGTGCCGGTCATCGCCGACGGCGGGATCCGCTATACGGGGGACATTGTGAAGGCCATTGCGGCGGGGGCCGATTGTGTCATGGCGGGCTCCATGTTCGCAGGCGTCGAAGAGTCGCCGGGGGAAACTATCATCTACAACGGCCGTAAATTCAAGTCATACCGCGGGATGGGTTCGCTGGAAGCGATGCAGAAAGGCTCCAAAGACCGCTATTTCCAGGATGCCGAAGACGACATCAAGAAACTGGTTCCGGAAGGGATCGCCGCACGGGTGCCCTACAAAGGGCAGCTGGCGGAGGTGATCTACCAGATCGTCGGAGGCCTCAGGGCCGGGATGGGTTACTGCGGGGCCAAAGATATCGAGGCGCTGAAAAACGCCAGGTTCGTGCGCATCACCTCATCTGGGATGCAGGAGAGCCATCCGCACGACGTGACCATCACGCGCGAGGCTCCGAACTACAGCCGCCAGGACTGACACAAAAGGCACTACTACTCTATCCTTTTCTCCCTATCATTTTATCGGGCGTTCCCCCTTCACGGGGGGACGCCCTTTTTCATTTCCCGAACCGGGCGTCGGTTTTCTCCGGAATCCGGAAAGGCCTGCCGGCAGCGTGTCTAATCCCGGAATAACCGTCGGGCACTCCGGGAATGGCATAGTATTTGAGATATTTTGGGACGTCCGCAAGCATGGCTGCGTACAACTTATCGAGACAAAAAACAATTCGAAAACACTAAAACCAAAAGCTATGAAAAAATTCCCTATGCTTAAAAAGGACATTGTCGATACTCCGATCTTCGGCTCGAACGAAGAACAGCGCGTTGCCCCCAAGACCGAACTGACCAAGGAAGGCACCGCGGAAGACATCGCCTACCAGATCGTACACGACGAAGCCATGCTCGACGGTAACGCGCGGCTGAACCTCGCCACGTTCGTCACCACCTGGATGGACGACAGCGCACGCCGCATCATGGCCGAAACCATGGACAAGAACATGATCGACAAGACGGAATATCCGCAGACCGCCGAGATCGAACGCCGCTGCGTCAACATCATCGCCAAACTGTGGAACTCGCCCGAAGCCGTCGACGGACAATACTGCATGGGGACCAGTACCGTAGGTTCTTCCGAAGCTTGTATGCTCGGCGGTATTGCCGCCCTCTTCCGTTGGAAAAAACGCCGCAAAGCAGCCGGCAAACCGACCGACAAGCCCAACTTCATCATCTCATCCTGCTTCCAGGTGGTATGGGAAAAATTCGCCATCTACTGGGACGTTGAGATGCGCCAGGTACCGGTGGACATGAACCACATTACCCTCGATCCGGAACAGGTTGTCCAGATGTGCGACGAGAACACCATCTGCGTGGTGCCGATCCAGGGTGTGACCATCACCGGCTTGAACGACGACGTGAAAGCCATCAACGACGCCCTCGACAAGCTGAACGCCAAGACGGGTTGGGAAATCTGCATCCACGTGGACGCCGCGACCGGCGGTTTCATCCTGCCCTTCATCTATCCGGACGTGCAATGGGACTTCCGCCTCAAATGGGTACTCTCGATCAGCACTTCGGGCCACAAATTCGGACTCGTATATCCGGGCGTGGGCTGGGTCGTGTGGAAAGACAAATCCTACCTGCCCCAGGAGATGAACTTCGCCGTCAACTACCTCGGCGCCGAAGTGCCCAGCATCTCGATCAACTTCTCGCGCCCGGGGAACCAGGTGCTCGCGCAATACTACCAGTTGATCCGCCTGGGGTGGAACGGCTACCACGACGTGCAGGCCAGCTCACTCAACGTCTGCCTCTACCTGCGCGAAGAGCTGAAAAAAATGGGCATCTTCGAATTCTTCACCGACGAAATGCCTAATCCGCTGTTCATCTGGAAGCTGAAAGAGGACCCGAACCGCAAATGGACGCTTTACGATCTTTCCGACCGCCTGCATATCCAAGGGTGGCAGGTTCCGGCCTACACCATGCCGGCTAACATGGAGGAGGTGGTTATCATGCGTATCGTTGCCCGCCAGGGCGTAGGCATCGACCTCGCAGACCTGCTGATGAAAGACCTCAAAGCTTGTGTCGCTGAACTCGACGCGCTCGAAAACCCGACCAACAGCGCCGAAAAATGGAATAAGAAACAGCCGCAGACACAAAGCTGTTTCAACCACGTCAGATAATCTGACAGAAACCTTTTCGAAAAACCCGCCATATTTTCGTCATACCTGCGAAAATATGGCGGGTTTTATTAATTTTGTATAGTTTACTTTGTTCCGCCCCACTTATGAAAAAGCTTATCAACTTCCTATTATTGCCGTTACTGACCGCCTGCGGCGGCGTCACGAACAACAGCAACAGCAACAAGATCACCGATCCGATGCTGGCCTCCAAGGATTTCTTCTTCAGCGGCGATTACGTCTATTACGCCGATGCGGCGGTGCTCACCGACTGTGCCACGGGCGTCACGCTCCCTATCGCCCAGACGGGCGACAACCTGAACGCTGAAAGGCGTTATACGGCATTGCCGGGACCGGAGATGCTTCCCTGTTACGCCGTTATGGAGGGCTATCTCCAGCCTAAGGCCGGCCATGCCGAGGGGTATCCGCTGGAGCTGGTCATCACTCGGTTCGGGCAATTCGATACCTTGCGCCACTGCAATCCGAAACAACGCCTCGCGGGGCGCTATATCGACAAACTGGCCGACACCACGTCGCAGCAAATCACGTTGGAGCTGCACGACGATTACACCTATAAAATGACCACGCACGATGTTCCTGCCAACTCTTACGGCATCACGGAAGGACATTGGGGCCGGTTGAGCGAATCGGTCGTCGTATTTATGGTACCGAACAGCGCGGATGCGTTGGCGACTGTAAATTGGGATGGTCCCGAACTGGTACTGTCCGAGACCTCCGCTTTTATCAAGGTCAAATAATTCGCTCCTGACCGGTTCCGGTTAATAATCAAACCGATAACGACCTACCGGTCGATGCGCTCTCCGTTTAGGTAAACCTCGAAACCGATCGGAGCCACTGTTCGCAGCATATTCGCCACACCGCAATACCTCTCTTGCGACAGGTTGACCATCTTCAACGGTTTGGCAGGATCTATCCCTTTTCCTTCGAACCGGTATATGAGCGTCATGGAAGTGTAAACAGTCGGTATTTCATCGTTTTTTTCGGCATCCGCTTCGATCTCGATCTTATCGAATTCCACCCGCATTTTGCGGGCCAGCGAAGCGATATCCATCCCGGTGCATCCGGCCAGCGCCACCAGCAACAGGGGTTTCGGCCGTGCACCGAGGTTCATGCCGCCGAGCTCTTCCGAAGCATCGAGAGTAATGACATGGTCCCCAACCTGTGCATCGAATTGCATCCCGCCTTTCCAATCCAGTTTAACTTGTTCCATCCTGTTCGTTTTTATTGCGAATCTAACAAAAATGCGGCCACTTTAGCTAATTCAGCCTGAATATTTTAACCGCATCAAGCTCAGTTGTATCGCAAAAACATTTTGCAGATTCGGATTTTCGTTCTATTTTTGTAGCCGTAAACCTGCGGAAATAGCTCAGTTGGTAGAGCACAACCTTGCCAAGGTTGGGGTCGCGAGTTCGAGTCTCGTTTTCCGCTCACTGCAAACCGTCTGGAAACAGGCGGTTTTTCTTTTATAATCAATCGGTTACAACTTCCTGCATCATACAGTGCGGGGAGTTTCGTTTATCGGCTGGCAGGAGTAAATCGGGCGGATTTCAGGGAAAAATGGGGTGTTTTTGGGGAAATGTTACACACTGTGTGCAACACTGGTTACATACTATCTACGGGTTAATAAATTAGTTATCTTACTGATTGTTAATTAGTCTTAGGCCAAATTGTGCCCAAAAAAAGAAACCCCGCCCTGTTCTCCAGAGCGAGGTAGTTAAGGCTGTTCTAAAGGCTATTGCTTGAAATACCGTATGGCTGTTGGTTTCAGTAAATGACGGAAATCTGTGTATTTGACGGTGGCGTCTATTCTGCCATCGCCATACGAGGCTATTTCATACGGATTGAATCGGAATCGTATTCCTTTAGGCAGTATCATAAAGTTATCGGTTAGCATGACCTTAGGCCATAAGGATTCGTCTATTTCCTGCTTTACCAATTCGAGCATGACCGATTGGGATTCTTCGGGGAATAAATCGTCTATCGTTATTTTGTCGCCCGTTTGTAAGTCATAGTTGGTCGTGGTGGTCGTTTCCAACCCGTGTAATCCGCCACGATACCAATAACCCTGCATCATGTAAACGAATACTTTGTTATTGACGGTGCTGACCGCTGAATATTTTTCATCGTAGTTTTTCCCCGTGAAACCGTTATCCTCCACTTTCAACTGTGTCGCAATTTCTTCGATAATCGCATCTTCGTATTGTCGTGCAATAAGATTCAAAGCACGGTGCGAATCATCCTGCCTGTCGGACGGGGAAGAATGGTTATCGAGGACTTTTGTGACGGCATCCGTATAAGAGAAAAAATCGTTGGTTATCTGTTCTCTGATTCTTCTAATCGGAGCCGTATTACCTGACGGATATATGAATTGATATGCCAAGTATAAGGAGTGGTTATTCTGAAACTTATATCCGTGTTTTACAGTCAGCGTATCAAATATTGGCTCCTGTGCATGTAGTGTTACGGATATAAAGGCGAAATAGAGCAACGGGACCAAGTATAACCTCTACCTCAAGGAGATTGCGGCAAAATGCGGCATCGAGAAAAACGTCACTTCACACCTTGCCCGGCACACGTTCGCAACGACCGTTACTTACGCCAACGGGGTCTCCATCGAATCCATCAGCAAGATGCTGGGCCATACCAAGATTAGTATGACCCAGATCTATGCACGAATCGTCGACAAAACGGTCAGCGACGAGATGGATAAACTCGCCGAAAAACTCAGCAATACACGGCTCGGCAAGACTAATTTACCGACTGCTGAAAAAACAGACTAGACAATTGGACGGGGTTTTCGGGGAATCAGTAAAAAAAGTATCATGTGCCTTGACTATGTGCCTTGTTGTTATAAGAAATCTTATATTAGTAAGTTCGGGCAATAAACACAACAAGAATATATATGCCTGATGATCAAAATCATATAATCAATAAGAAATAAGACTAATTAAGTGCACCTGACTCATAATCAGTGGGTCGTTGGTCCATAACTATAAAGCTAAGTCTTACCCCCTTAATTTACATTTATATGTGCAATATACAAAAAAAAGGAATAACGCCCTTCTACCTTTTACAGAGAGTCATGGACGCATAATTTTAAAAATAACCTACGAAACATCTATATGTACGAACATAAATTTGATCTTGAAATAAGTGTAATCATAAGGCCGGACTTCCGGCGCAAGTTGAAGTCGGGACAGTACAACCTGCGTCTATTTATAAACGTCTACAGACAGGAGAAGAAAAGTTATCCTCTCAATATTTATGTTACACGCAAAGAATGAGACAAACTTAAGTCCCATTCGATGTTTAATACAGGTGATAATAAAAAAGGAGCACTTGTTGCGATACAGGCAAAAGCGAGTGAGATAATTCGGCTGTTGGGCGATTACTTTACTTTCGAAGAGTTCGAACAAAAGATGTTCGGTCGTGAAGCACCCAAATACGACGAAACAGATGTGTATGCCACTTACAAGGAAAAGATAGCGGTATTAAAGAAAGAGGACCGCATTGGTTCGGCTTTAATCTATCAGCATTCGATGGAGTCGTTAATGACTTTCAGGAAGCGGCTTAGATTCCACAATATTACAGTCGAATTCCTAAACAAATATGAACGTCATATGCTCAGGAAAAAATACGGATTTTCGACTATCGGTATCCAGCTTAGGCATTTGCGGGCAATCGTTAATATGGCGCGTTACCGGGGAGTTATCATTATCCGTTCGGGAGAAGGGTTCACAATAAATATGAAATCCCTAATGCGCGGACAAGCAAACGGGCATTGGAAGAGGAGGAATTAAAGAAAATCATAGACTACAAGCCAGCCGAAGAGGAAGCTTGGGGGCGCGATATATGGCTATTCAGTTTCTACTGTAATGGAATGAATATGATCGATATATTCAATCTGAAATGGGAAAACATAAAGAATGGGTTTCTGTACTTTGTCCGGGAAAAAACGAAATATACTTCCAGGCAAGCGACCCAAATTGAAATTTATCTTATACCTCAGGCTATAGATATTATTGACCGCTGGGCAATTCCGGGCCGGCGTAAGAAGGATAAATTTATTTTCGGGGTTTTCGACGAGACCATGGATGCCGAAGCACGAACCGACACTGCCCGTCTTGCTGTACGGGTAATAAATGAAGCGATGAGGAAAATAATCAGAAAACTCGATATAAAAAA
This sequence comes from uncultured Rikenella sp., assembly GCA_947627885.1. Taxonomy (GTDB): domain Bacteria; phylum Bacteroidota; class Bacteroidia; order Bacteroidales; family Rikenellaceae; genus Rikenella. The sequence continues at coordinate 68,645 of CANQXP010000003.1, read as the reverse complement.
CCGAGCCACAACTGTCGTGGCTCGTCATACATGGGCCACTATTCTTATGAAAAACAATGTTTCAGGGTCTTGGGCATACTTCAATTTCCACTACTGAAAAATATCTTGGAAATTTCGATCAAGACCAAAAGAAAGAAGTCGGAGGAATAATCGCTAAAATAGGTAAAACAAGTAATTGAATTATATGATGGAAGATTTTTATGACTTGATCGGACGGCTTGTTTATAAATTCTGTATACATGCATTGGGGCTGTATGATCTTCTATGAATAGATCAAATTCGACCGGATCGTCAGAGTCCTATTGATCGACCAGATAAATGGGATTACCAGTGTTACGAGGCGACGCACTATTTAACTATGTCTTTCCCGCATTAGTGGAATGCATCTGTATGCCATGGTCAAGTACGTAAGCTGTCAGGTGAATTATAAACTCGCAAAAAATCTGCGCCCGCATGAGCATCCGCCTCTGATTACGGATAAGCGGAAACTAACCCCACACCATTTACAAATATCACGATATCATCACCAACCCAGAAGAGCATGTGAAAATTAATAGTTTTTTAGGATTATGCCATACGCGCTATGCAAACAGAAAATTAGTATGAAAAGACAAAAGCTTCAACTCGATTATATTTTGCATAGCATAATATTCCTTATCTTTACAATAAGGAATAATCCACATGAGATACGCACAACCATCAAGAGAATAAAGGAAGTTGCAGATTATAAATATCTTAAACAAGCTTAGTTAGTAAAAACATAGGCAAGTGCTTTGTCAAACTAATGCCTATGTTTGTAATCGTAGACAACCTAACCTTGAATTACTATTCGTGATAGTTAAGATACTGCAAGTTGCCCCAAGAAATCAATTAATAGTAAAGACGGAAAATAGATATGGCAAAAACTCCGGAAGAGGTTAAGGAACTCTTATCAACAGAACTTTTCCAAAGGGGAATAAAGGATAAACATATTGTCATCAATGATGATATGTCCTCCATCAAATACAATTGCAAGAACGCCAATAAACCCCGGCGGTTATTGAACCCCGAAGAACCTGTCCAGGCCGAGGCTTTTTTGAAATTGATTTATGAGTACAATTATTTGCCGCAGAATATTTCGGTTAATGAATCTGTGCAAATGGGCTCGGAAACCAGAGAAGCCGATATATTGGTTTACAACGATAAAAATAATAAGATACTTATCGTTGTCGAATGTAAAGAGGAAAACATCAACGAACGGCAGTTTCAGATAGCTGTTGACCAGGCATATAGTTATGCCCATGCAAAGGCTGCCGCTTATGTGTGGGTAACATCGGGTATCAAAGATGAGTATTTCGAAATTGCCAAAGTTGCGCCTGTTGAGCGAATCAGCATTAGCGACATTCCCAAGCGTGACGGAGAAGTAAAGCGGTTTAAATATGTGAAAGGTAGTATTGAACCGGCAAAGGGGTTGCAGAGTGAGTTGATTTTGAAATTCAAATTGGCACACGATGCCCTGTGGGGCGGCGGCGCATTGGCCCCAACGACTGCTTTTGATGAGTTGGACAAATTGATTTTCTGCAAGATTTGGGATGAACGATGGGTGGATAATGCCCCTAAAAGCAAGGGCGAACCCTTCGCGTTCCAGATCATTTATTATCCGGAAGACAAAGAAGACAAGCTGAATACAAAAGCGAAAACGGAGCTTGAGAAGCGTATTCGGGATTTGTACGAGCACGGTCGCAAGAAAGACCCGGAGGTATTTAAAGACGACATCAAACTGGATAAGAATAAGATATTTACAGTCGTTCAGTATCTACAGGACATCAACCTCTCTAAAACAGACCTCGACGCCAAAGGATTGGCATTCCAGAGTTTTATGGGCGAGTTCTTCCGTGGCGATTTCGGCCAGTTCTTTACACCGGACGTTATTGTCGATTTTGTGGTTAAATCGATAGGCGTAGACAAGGATTGGAAAGTATTGGACACCTCGTGCGGTAGCGGGGGCTTTTTGCTTCACGCGTTGAAAACAGTCCGGGATGAAGCGAATGAAATATATGGGGAAAATCGCGGCAGTTCATGGCATACATACTGGCATGACTTTGCAGAGAAAAAACTGTACGGTATCGAGATAAACGAACAGATTTCTCGTGTGGCTAAGATGAATATGATTATTCACGACGATGGCCATACGAATATCATTACCAATGACGGTTTGAAAAACAACCGCTCTGTAGAAACTGAAAACAGGAACCTCAATTTCCAGGATGGAACATTCAACCTCATTATGACCAATCCGCCGTTTGGTTCTACGATCAAGGCCGATGAGGTCGGTTATTACAAGGAGTATGAACTCTTCGAAAGGAATCTCGGTTTCACGGAGCCCAAAGATCGTATTGCAGACGACAGTTGCAAAAATAAATGGCGGTCGTCTCAAAGTACGGAAATTCTATTCCTGGAGCGTTGCCACAAATACCTTTGCGAGAACGGTTATTTGGCGATCGTTGTTCCGGATGGCATATTGACAAACTCAACAAACCAGTATGTACGAGATTGGATGATTGAGAAATTCCGTATTATGGCGGTCGTATCCTTACCCTTGCATACTTTTTCGCACGTTAAAGCGAGCGTAAAGTCTTCTATACTTTTTTTGAGAAAGCACCCGGCAGCATTGACAGCGCAGTTCGAGCAAACGCTTAGCGACGTTAAGATGTTGGTTAAAGGCGAAAAGGGTTTAGATAAAGAACAACGAGCTGAACGCATCTTAGAGCTATACAAAGAACACATTTTCACGTACTCTTCGGATTATGAGGTTTTGATGTTGGAAATTGAAAATATCGGCTACGATCCTACCGGGAAAAAGATGGAGGGAAGTGAATTACCGGAAGCAGCAAAACGGATTAACGAGTTTATCGATGGAAGTAAATAAAATACATATATCGCAGAGTTTTGGCAGTCGGTTGGATGTATCCTTTTATAAGGATAGATTTGACTTTATTTCAAAAATTCATCCATCGATTGAACTACATAATTTGCTGCATGTAAATCCCAGGGTCAACTATCAAGGACTATCTGACGATGATCTAATTTCATTTATTCCGATGGAGGTAATAGATGAAAAGAATGGTGTGATTTCCGAATATAGAACCACGATAGTTGCAAACAATAAAGGTTTTACAAAATTTGAAAATAATGATTTGCTGTGGGCTAAAATTACACCTTGTATGCAAAATGGCAAATCGGCGATTGTTAGAAATCTTGAAAATGGTGTTGGCTGCGGCTCAACGGAGTTTTATGTACTTCGACCTAAGAATACAAATATTCTAATAGAATATGTTCATTATATTTTACGTGACCCTAAAGTCTTAGAATCGGCTAAAAATTCTTTTGGTGGTTCAGCAGGCCAACAACGCGTGTCAAGTTCCTATTTAAAGTCAATCAAAATTCCTTTGCCCCCAATTGAGGTTCAAAAGGAAATCATTAATTTTTATACGAAAGCGCAAACCGAAAAACAAGCAAAAGAGCAACAGGCAAAAGAACTTTTAAAAAGCATTGACACCTATTTACTCGACCAACTAAATATTGTACTTCCTAAGGAGCAGAAGCGACAATTAGCTTTTGAAGTGAAATTATCAGACATCTTAGGCGAAAGATTGAATCCACTTTCTTATAATGATAAAACATTAAAAATAAAAGAGTTGATTGATACAAGTCAGCTAAAGAAAAAAACTATAAATGAAATGCTTGTTTCGAGTATTGCAGGAGACTAGGGTATAGGGGAAAATGAAGAAACAGGCGATGATTATACGAAGTGCTTAGTAATACGTGCTACAGAGTTTGATAAGAAATATAATCTGAAATTGGACAATTCCAGAGTCAAATACCGCAAGATAAAAAGTAGCAAACTCCACAAAATGGATGTACAGGAAGATGATATTCTAATTGAGAAATCAGGAGGCAGTCCAGAACAACCAGTGGGGCGGGTTGCGATAATTACCAAAGAGATATTGGATCATCATACTCTTGGTTATAGTAATTTTATCCACAAAATAAGAATTGATAAAAAAGAGATCAATCCAAGATATGTCTATCATTTCCTGTCAACCATGTATCGTGTTGGAACGACAGAATCAATGCAAAGTCAGACAAATGGCATACGCAATTTGGTGATGAACAGCTTTCTAAAACAACAAATTCTGATTCCGGATAATCAAAATGAAATAGTCAATTATATTGAGGCAATGTACATCAAGGCAGCTTCACTTGAAGAAGAAGCAATGACAATAATAAACCAAGCCAAGGCAAAAATTGAAAAAATAATACTGGGATAACCGGAAGGTCAAAAGCTAACTTGTTTGGAAGACAGAACTCGCATCGAGAAAAATTAAATTCATAGCCTTCAATATGAATACCCAACAACTCACACAATACCTGGCCGCTTTCAGAAAGTGGTTCAAGGCCAATAAAGATCAGGCGGCGACGGAGCGGATCGAACGGGAGCAGCTTGCGGCAAAGGTTCGGGGCTACACCCAGGAACGGCTGCAAAATATGTCCGAAGAAGAACTCTTCGACTACATTGCTCCATTATGGGCAATGGCGATGTGGGGAAATAAGCACTATCAGGTGGATAATATTATCGAAGCCAACGGCATGCCTTTGCTGAGGGAGCAATTCACGAACCTGATTTATGGATCTGTTTCGCTTGAAAAGCGATGGGATGCATTTCGTTCAAAGATTAAGGGTGTCGGTCCAGCTATGATGAGTGAGTTGCTTTGCAAAACCTATCCGGATCGATACCTGCTTTGGAATCGAAAAACGTATAACGGATTCAGCGTCTTGCAAATTCCCGACCTGCCTCGTTATGAGGCGAGATTGAACGGGAAGATCTATGAATACCTTTCAGCGAAAGGGCGCGAGATTGTCGCTTATGCAAAGGACAATAAGTATGACGAGGTATTCGATATGCTGACCCTGAACTCATTTATCTGGCATGAATTCCGGGCGACACCTGAGCCGATAGCAACGAATGAAAAGGGAACGGAAGAGTTGATCCCTAAAAACAACAAAGAGGCTGCATTTATTCATAACGACATTCGGGATAAAATCGCCGCCATCGGACGCTTCTTGGGATTCAGTGCTGATGTGGAAAAGAAAATCGCCGCCGGTGCGATTGTCGATGCGGTGTGGGAGGTCACGATCGGCAACATGGGACGTGTTATCTATGTTTTCGAGGTTCAGACCAGCGGTTCGATCGACAGCCTGATCCTGAACCTGATGAAGGCGAAAAACAACAAAGCCGTACAGGGGATCATCGCTGTCACGGATCAGAAGCAGATTGAGAAAATAAAGAAGGAAGTAGCGACCTTATCGGTGAAGGACGAAGTGAAATACTGGGACTACGAGGAGGTTTTGAAAGTCCATGAATCACTGCAATTTGCAAATGAGTCGATCAATAATCTCGGTTTGATCCCGCTGGGATTTTAAGCATTGATGAATTTCGGACAAATTAATAATAGTAAAAATCAACAATCCATCTCTTTGATCCTTAAGGAATAAAGAATGCCTGTTGACAATAAGTGAGTTGTGACTTCAAATGCTCGTAAAAAATCTCCGAGGAACGCATATAAAATTCATTATATGCTAATATCTTATCAGCAATGTATTAAAATCTGTGCCAGCCAATAACTAAATTTTGACTTGATATTTTCAACTTTTCAGATTTTCTCCTCCTATTCTTATGAGGCAACTGAACGAGGAACTAGGTTGTAAATTGATTCCAATAGATTTCACGGTAAGCGATTTTGCAAAATGGAAGTAATAACAATGGAGTCAAAGTCCTTTAAGCAATTGATGGAGAAACTGGATGCTTTGTCCGATTATGTGAGTTCGTTGAAACCGCCAGCAGTGGATGAGAGTGACGATTGGGTGGATAGCCACGAAATTTGTGGTTTTCTGAAGATCAGCAATCGGACGTTGCAACGGTTGAGGTCGGACGGGAAGATAGCCTACTCCGGCATAGGTGGAAAGTATTACTATCAAATTCGCGAAATCAAAAAGCTCTTGCGGGAACGAATAATCAAAAGCACGGATGAATGCCTACAGGAATTGATAGCGCATCATAAGGAACAGCAGACAAAGAGGTAAACGACTCAGGGGAGACCGATGGTCTCCCCTGAGCTATTTATTATACCGCACTTTACTATTTCAGCGTCCGGCGATAAAACTCGGTCAATTTGGCCACAGCCTTGTCGGTAGTCGTTGGATTGTCGTAGAGATCATAGTGGCTCGCACCCCCGATAATGTAGAGGTCCTTGTCCTTCGAAGCAGCCTTGGCGTAGAGCTCTCCTCGTATCGTAAGAACCGAATGCTCCGACATTATCGCTCACGATGATCTGAAGAGGCTGGGTGAGTAAATATGAGAAGAAAAGTGTTGAACATAGATCGCGCCGACAACCTAATGCGTAGAAAGCGACATCGACATCCTGATCGTAACTCGTCTGTTCCTAAGAGAGAAAGACCAGCAGCCACCGATTTATACCCCCTGTTCGATCAACCCAGACAGGAGCAAGGAGCAGAATATCCTATAAAAGACCTACACGATACCCCCATACCAAGACACCGAATATGAATGGCCTGATTACACCACGCAGCACCAGAAAGGGCGAAGAATATTATTCCCTTTTTACTCTTATCCACCAGGACGATTAAGATATTATCAGAGAAACAAAGGGCTTGTCTCAATAAATAAAAAATGGTTTATTTCTGCAAAATACACCTGTAAGTTGCCTGAATTAATCCTTTTTTCTCCTAAAGGGTAAAAAATGGTTTTGACATTTTCTAAAAAAAAGGAATTTTAAGGAAGTTTTGTTCATTCATCGGATTCGTTTTTAATGAATTAATATATTCATGCGGAAGCAACCCTTTGTTTACAAAGGCAATAAATTGGTGTTCGATATAACTTTTCATGGCGTCCGAACAACAATACGCCTTGTATCGACTATCAATGTTGTAAATTCTCCGCCAATTTTCCGTTTCCTATTGGGCAGCGGCACTCTGAATTGTCATGTCAAAATCATCCGGACTTAACGGCGATATCGATATTGGGAGTGTCGTTGCAGAAAGGATAAAAGGCTTTTACGCGCGCTCCTAATACTGTTTTATATTTTTTAGGGGGCTTTAAAAATAAAATATTCTTATCCCGTTTATATGTGGTATTACATTTTTCACAGGCAGGCACTAAGTTGTGGAAATTTACCGAAGTAAATGGATATAAGCTTTTTGCAAAATAATGATCCAGCGCGCTTCTATTTTTTTCATATTGGGAAATAATACTATCCATTCCACAAAAATGACAGGCATGACCATTTCCTGCCAGGGTTTTATAGTATTGAGCAATTGACCCGAAAATTTTAATAAAGGTCGCCGACGGCATAACATGCTTATAAAGGTTCGTACAAAAGGATTTAATCGTATCCGATAATTCTCTGTCAATCGCTTCCAAATCGCTATATAGCACAGGAGCATACTTTGCCCTGCATAATTCCTCAATGCAATTATTTGCAAGAACAGCTCGACTCAATATTTTTATGTCTTTTCGGGGGAGATTCTTACATTTGGAGTATATCTTTTTTAACGGAGTCAACATGTATTTCGAATCCACCCCTTCGATGAGCTTACGGTAGTTAAGCGGCTTTACCATAGCAGGGGAGAACACCTTATTTCTAAGGCGAGAAGCTCTGAAAATTACCTCTAAAAAAAGATAGTTTACAAATGACTGTGCCCTTTGTACCGGATGTCTCTAATAAAGATAGGGTTGTAGCATTATTGATTATAGGTATTAAACTCATGGATCAGCAGGAGTTTCTCTACTGAATCCCCCAATTCACGGTTTATTTCATCGAGTAAATTTTCAATTCTTTCACCTTTGGATAATCGGCATCGGTAGTATCTGATCTTCTCCAGCGCATAATCACCTATGGTTTGTCCCTCTTCAAAAACCCTTGTAGTCAGAAGATTTACAGACATTCCATACGTTTTGATATGCAGTGCGGCAGCTTTCATGGCAGTCGGTTGTCCATGCTCGTTCGGTTTGAAAATTATAACATTATAAGGTTTGCAATCAGATATGATAAATGATCACATCTTGCTGTAAATTAACATTCCCGCAGACCTGCAGGCTCCGGTTGAGCATCTGAATGAATTTCGACCTCCATTCCGGATTGAAATGGGTTTCGGGTTCGTCCAACAACAAGAGACTTCTTTGATCACGTAACATCAGACATACACACATCGAATGGATAAACTGATGTTCTCCGTCAGATAATTCTTTCAGTAACAGCGGCTTCGGGGGAGTATTCGCACCCGTCTCCTTGAGGATGAAAAAGTCGAGAAAATAGAAGATGTTTTGCTCTGGACTACCTTCAGGTAATTTCCCCTCGGTATAAACTCCTTTGGAGGTGTAAACATCTTGTTTTAGCTTTTCAGGAATAAAGTAGTTATTCAACTCATAGAGAACCTGGAAAAAGCGAAAAAAGTTGAACGCCGATTTAAAGTATTTGCGAAATAGAGTCCGGGTTACGTCATTCACGTAAAAGTCAAGTACGAGTGATCTGGTGCCACTACCCTCTTCATCGCTCCTTTCGGGTTGTTCATAATAACAGGTAGCACACTTTTTGAGCTTTTCTATCTCGCCTTGAATATGCTCCACGATTAACCTGTGTTGCTCATCCGAATATCGATGTAGATTGATATTCATTCTAAAGCTGAGAATATCCCGAATTTTAAGAATTTTTTTGAATGAACTGAGAGTTGTCGTATGGTCTTCAAACAAAAGATTCGCAAGCAGAACAGCTTGACTCATACCCGCATCAATATAAATCAGGCTGTTCTCTGGCATTTCAAACGTTCGATTCCGGAAAAAATCCTCTGTATATTTATCAAAATTGATCAGCCTGCTCTTACGAAACGGGACACTCAGAATCTCGTTCTCACCCGATGAGTAGCCTACGATGATATCGGGTAAATATAATTTCCCAGGAGCCGATTCCACGATATCCCTTGACTTGTTTAAAAAAGGTTTCAGGGAGATTTTTTCGCTTGTCTGTACTTGGGAATGTGCTCCGGTACATTTTAGGGGCTTCGCCGGATTTTTTCGACACAGTTATCCGGTCGAAATTATCCAAGGAATAGGACGAGTTCGGTCGCTGAATTAGGTATTCGACGATAAAAGCGTCTACGGCACAAACTTCCGGACGAAATGAAACGAATGTTTTCGGTAAAAATTTGGCCACACAGCATTCTAAGTGGGAAAAAATTGTGGCTAGAGCCTCCAAGACATTCGATTTCCCACGTCCATTTAACCCTGCGAAACAGAATGGATTGAATTGGCCGAGGGTATCCATTCCCTCAACCTCGGGTTCATGGAATAAAATCTCGAATCCGGAATATAAACTTCGAAACTGTGTTCCTTCGGGAAGGTTTCCTATTTTAAAACGGAGGAGTTTCATTCTACCTGCAGCTTAATTCCTTCATTTTCCTCATCATAATTCTGCTTTAGAGCCTTTTCATAAAGCAGGTGTAAAACTGCTTTGGCAGCCTTAACATAAGTCTCCTTATCCGTAAAAAAGTCGGAGGCATTACTGATCCGATCGACAAGTTTGCGTAAGATGGGAGCTCGTTTCATTCGGTTCAGATCATTTTGTCTACGTTCTAAGTCAACGGATTCAATGAATACGTCTAATTCAAAATCGATATCAAGTAATATATTTTTTTCAAAGACCTGTTTTGAATAAAAAGTCAACAATTGCTTCAACTTGTTGAGATTTTCGCTCAGCCGAAGTTTGTATTCATGGATTTGGCGAATGTTTTTTTCAAACGACATTTGATCCTCGAATGGAGGATATGGAATTTGCAACTTCAGTATATTTTCCTGACTGATGTTGGACATTGAATCCATGGTTCCACCTGAAATTTTCTCAAAATTACGTCTGAAGTTCAAGTCATTCAATAAGTAATATAGATAAACTCCAGAAATTAGCCTTGTATAATGGAGGCACAGTATAGTGTCAGGGAAATAAGTATCATTACAGGGATCGAATACGAAGGCCGCGGCACCGACCAATTCTTTCGTATTTTTTCTGGATATGAGTAAATCATTCTGTTCTATTTTCATCTTCGAATCCTGCTCCTTTACATTATCCAAGAGAACTTTATGCTGCTGAGGATCAAAAAAACGTTTTGTAATTGCATCCTGCTTAAGTAATACACGTTGCCCTGGATTGCTGCGAGTTTCATTTTTATTCTTAAGGTTCAGTCCTCCCTGGATTTTCTCAACGTAATTACGTAAAACCTCTACTGGATAGTTTTTAGGATTGATTGCAGGATCGCCGAAATTATTGATAAACATAGATTTACCCAGATCGTCGCAGGAGCGAATCGTTTCGACACGCCTGCGGATGAGATTCGATATACGATCCAATAGAATGACGATTTGATCCTGTCTCTTTTTGGGTCGGATCGGGATATCGATTTGTTCAATGTAATCTCTGCGGATATGCTGGAGCGCCACACCTTTAAACCCGTTTTCCAATACGGATATTCCCTATCAGATAGTAGTAAACATATTTCGTATTAATCTCTGTAATGGATGCCGGAACTGCTACCAAACACTCTGAACTGGTCGTAAACGATTGGTTTTCGAAATGGATACTCGCACTCCCTCCTGTCCCGAAAATCAGGGGTAGCAGGTTTTATGCTATTGTTGCGTTCTATATGCCTTAATAATACCGATACCGTTCTGTGAAGCAAATCCAAGATTGCCAAAGCTATCGGGATAAGCCGAAATAAAACAACCGCCCTATTAAATGAATGCGAGGCATTGGGAGTAATAAAGGCTATCCCCAAAGGCTATGAGATAACGGAACAATCATTAAGCTACACAGCAGTTAATAACCAAGTCGGTTCTCCGATTTTATAAGGCGATATGCGACTTCTGCATGACTAAAGGCGTAACCCCGCCTGTATGGGACAAGGATGCAATGAGCGTCATTACCACTAAATACAACTGTGTCGATTTACCGCCCGACAACGAAATGAATATCTCTTATCAATTAAATAAGCGGCGAAAGCGATTACCCAAAAAGGTTACATTGGCCTATTTTGTAACGGCTTTAAGGATGGATGAACAGTACAAAGAGTTAATTGCATTTAAATATGTAAAAGTAAAGAAAGAATATCCGTTATAATAGATCGATAACATCAGCAATGAAAATTGTGGAATACCAAACATCAGGTATAATTTGTTAAATTTGAACTTAATTTGGGTTTATTCATTAATTAGTTATGAGAGAGAAGATTGAATATATTGGAGAGTGGTTTCTTCCTACGAACAGAGAAAATCGAGTTTCGGGCACACTTGCCTATCTCCCCTTAGATGGTATAACGCTTAAATTATATGGAAGTTTTGAGGATGGCTTTATCCTTCCTAAGGATAAAGACGAAAGCATTATCTTAGGAATAACTTCTGATAGCCAACAAATAACTCTATCTAGTTGCCTCGTAACAAAAAGAGGTAGCACTAAACTTATTGTTGGAGAAGAATGCGGGAAACCGACTATAACTTATTCTGCACATTTCTTATTACTAGGAACTCATATATATAATAGGGGTGATTTAACTTTTAATAAAATCTCTGCCGAAATATTCAATCTAGGGGAATGGCTTGGAATCAGTGGATTCAAAAAGGACTTTAATGTTGAATCATATAAGAATAATGAATGCTGTATTCATTATAAATTACCTGAGATTATAGAGTTTGATATTTCAAAAGAATTTAAAGGACGATTTAATTTTAGCGCAAAAGAATCGAATTGGACTAGGCATCAAAAAATAGTTACGATAAAACAGAGAGTCGAATTTGAGGTATAATCCCAAGGAGAGGAAACGATCGAGAATTTATTGAAATATTTATTCACATTTCAGAATTTTATCTCTCTTGCATTATATCGGAGTACTTATCCTATAGCCATTTCATTGCGAGGGAATAAACATAAAAAAGATTATGGAAATGGAGAGTTACACAATAAAAAAATTGAGCTATACTTTTCTTCCAGAGATATAAAGTTTGATGAGGAGGAAAAAATGGATATAGAAATGCTTTTTACATATCACAAATTGGGAGATAACCCAAATGAAATAATTAAGAATTGGTATGAAAAATATGAAATACTGGAGCCTGCATTTGATTTATTATTTGAACAATTTTACACCAAAGGATTTACTATAAATACATTTCTAAATTTGGCTCAGTCCGCAGAAACATTTCATGCAAGAGTCCACGACCATACGAGAATACCACCAGATGAATATAAAGCAATGAAGAACGACATACTTAAATTAGCCCCTAACAAATACCATGAATGGTTGAAAGATCAATTCAATTTTGGGAACTATTTAAATCTTCATTCTCGATTAACCGAACTGATAGATAAATATTCAAACTCTACTTTGGATCAGATATTAGGGGATAAGGAAAAGTTTATTTTGAATGTTAAAAATTCTCGAAATTATTATACTCATTACGACAAGCGACTAGAAAAGAAAGCACTTAAAGGAGCTGATCTTTTCTATTTGTCAGAAAGGTTAAAGATACTGTTAACCTGTGCATTCCTAATGGAGATAGGTTTTACTAGGGAAAATATAGTAACTAATTTAGATTGGGTCAAATGGAGAAATTTTAATCATTTAGCAAATTGGAAAGAGGAATAATCAGTATGAAATAGCTACTTTCAATATAAAAATACAAGGTCTTGATTTTTCCAAAACCGATAATGGTTTTGTTGCTAGTTCTTTAAATATAGATGATGATCGGAGTTTATTCATTTGCATATAATCGGCTTTAAGTACTACTTTGAGTTCGCAACTCGATATTTTCTTTAAAGAAAGTGATTATACCAATTTTGGGTCATTGATTGGATGTCGAAATGGGCATTATAATTACGATAACAAAGATGCGGTTATTGACTTTTCTAGATCCCGATTTATTACTAATAAGATTTTTAAGCAGTACAGCATCTCTTTTTTACATAGACAAAGTAGCATAAAGCTATTCTGCAAAGAATAAAAAGAACAAAGCATCATTCCTTCTAAATCGAGCAGGATTTGAAATATCAAAAACTATTATGGCATATCCATAGCGCTGGAGGATGATTTCAAAATAGCTAAACGCAAGAAAGATTATTGTTTTACTATAGATAATAGTAAATTTTATCCTTTATTTAATTATGGATTTAAAGATTCAGCGGCGAATGATGAAATAACCATAAAAAAAGTACCATACATCAATGCTGATAGCTTTACCGAGAAAGACGATGTATTATTGCATTTTGATTGTCTAATGCAGTTAATGAGGATATACTACAACGCTCCTGTTGATTATTTGCGTGGAGAGATTGAGTATAACGATAAGACAATAAAAGTTTATAAAATTCCGAATGAATCCTCCTACTCCAATAAGGTCGATGCGCTTAGTCTCGTACTTCAAGACGATAAAGATTTCGAATATTCATTTCCAATGTCAATCTGGAATATCTAATTAAAAATTTGGAGGCAGTCAGAATCGTTGTGGAATCAAAATTAACTTTCAAATTATTAAATGGGAAAACCAAGTTCTTAGTTTTATACAATACCTTAGAAAACTTAATGTCAATAAAATATAAGCAGTTAGGGGCTGTTGAAAGTTTTCTGATGGCCGCCATCATATAGGTCCGGCCCGTGAAGATTATACGAGGTTACGAAAAGCCCTCCCCGCATAGGCGGGAAGGGCTTCTTGCGGACAATGGTTCTGATATTACAGCGATTTCAAATCACCATTTTTCTTTTCCAGTTCTTGGGCTTTTTGCTGGCGTTCTTCTTCGTATGCTCGTATCTGTTGTGCGTGTATTTCCCACAGCTTCTTATCCACTATTCTCAGGTACCATGGGTTACGCATTTCAGCATCTGTAATACCGGGGCTCCACCTCCTGAGAGTGGCTTTGGTCGCTTCGGAAAAGACATGACGCTTCAGGGATAATATCCGGTCGCCCACCACCCATACGTTGCGTTCAGTTTCCATTCCGTATTTGGCCAGCAGGAAATCCCGGAACGGCAATTCGTTCCATTGGTGGTCTTCTTTGTCATTACTATATATCCGTACTTCGTATATCTGGTTATCCGAAGTGGTTTCGCCTTCTATTTTATCAATATACTGGCCGTAGAGCTCGTGGTTATGCTCTGCGAGGAATTGCCCCTGCTGTGTTTCGAATTCATCCATAGTCACCCCGAAGCGGATATTGCCCAGCGCCTTGTCCCCGTCGGCGCGGGCGATGCTGTCTTTGAATTGGCGGTCTTTCGTCGCCGGGCTGCTTTGACAGGCGGTCAGTGCGGCCCCCAGTACCAGTAATAAGTAAAACCTTTTCATGCACGCTTGTTTATTCTGCAAAGATATGGATTGGATTGCAGTGTGACAGAAAAAGTTTACAATAATTCGCCGAAATAAAATGTAAAATACTGATTTTGTGTTATGCACGCTTTTGGTTGTTCTCTTTGGTCTGTAACTTTTATTTATAGCAGGGAAGTCCGGTGTCCCGCGCCTCAGTCAGAAGGTATACAAGGTGCTATCCCCCTGACGTCTACAAAATTAATTCGGTAAAATGTCAGAAAATTCAACCGTATTTTGCTATATTTGGACACTACTAACACTACGGGCTGTTTTCATCTTTAGCCCCCGATACGATGGGGCTGAAAGGGTAAAATGTTCGTTGTTAGGGTCGGCGTGCAGCTTTTTCCGGGATGCACCGCCGCTGTTCGATCACAGTTTCGCTCCGGCCGTTCGGCCATCGGGCGACATCCCTGCTTCGTTCACTGGACACGAAAGTTGTAACACAGTGATTTATGGGCCGATACGTCCCTAATATTATCTTTTGCCTATTGCTGGGCTGCTTTGCGGCGCTTTGCGTCGGGACTGTCTTCACCGTATCCGATGCTTTCATCGATACACGCTCGCTGCCCAAATGGTACGCCTTAGCCCTCGGCTTTTCCCTGGTCTTGGCGGCGGCCATCTCCGGGCGGGATTTGATACGCCGTCGGTTCTACCTCCTTGTCCTAATCGTGGCCGCCACTTGCCTGGCGCAGGCAGTATACGGAATACTCCAGTTTTTCCAGTTCCTTCCCGCTTTCGGAAAGTTCCGAGTCACGGGCAGCTTCGATAATCCGGCCGGCTTTGCCGCCGCTTTGTGCGCAGGGCTGCCTTTCGCCCTCTGCTTTTTCAGGAACCGGCGCAAGCGGGTGCGTTTCTTTGCCGCCGCAGCCGCACTCGTTATGATGGGCGCCATATTCCTATCTTACTCCCGCGCCGGGATTGTCAGCGTAATTGTGATAGCCTTATTCTGGTTGTTTCCTTTGATCCACCGCATACGCGGGTTCAGATGGGCGCTATTTGTCCTTCTGCCCGTTTTGCTGGCCGGCTTATATTTCCTCAAAAAGGACTCGGCCGACGGACGGCTGCTCATCTGGCGCTGTTCGCTGGAGATGGTGGCCGACAAACCCGTCTTCGGCCATGGGCCGGGAGGATTTACGGCCCATTACATGAACTACCAGGCCGATTATTTCCGGGTTCATCCCGACAGCCCGTACGCACAGTTGGCCGACTACGTCCACCATCCGTATAACGAATACCTGCGCGTGGCCGTCGATTACGGACTGTTCGGATTGGCAGTGCTGGCAGTTTTGGGATATTTCGTGGCCCGCCGGTACCGGAGGCGGGAGACGATAGATCCGGCTATACGGGCCGCCGGATTGTCTCTGGTCTCGATCGGGACATTCTCTCTGTTTTCCTATCCCTTCTTATATCCATTCACTTGGGTCATGGCGCTTTTCTGCCTGTGGATCATTTTCGGCCGGCCGTGGCCCGTCCATGCGGCAGTGCGTATCGTGGCCGGGATTGCCGCCGTATCGGTTTGCGTGCTCACCCTGCTCGATATGCGCTGCCGGCTCGATTGGTGCAAAGCTAACCGAATACCGTTGGCCGGGAATACGGAACTAATACAGGCACGATACGAACGATTATATGGCTACTTCGCCCACGACCGCTTTTTCCTGTATAACTACGCGGTCAAACTGAGCGATCTCGGCCGGTATGACCGGAGCCTCGCGGTGGCCGGAGAGTGCGGCCGGATATGGGCCGACTACTACCTGCAACTGGTATCGGGCAACGACTGTATGAAACTGGAACGGTACGACCAGGCGGAGGAATATTTCCGGCAGGCCGCTGCCATGTGTCCCGCGCGGTTCATACCCCCTTATAAGCTGGCAAGGATCTACGCGGCGACCGGGAGCACGGCCGAGGCCCGTGCAGTAGCCGCGGCGATACTTGAGAAAGAGATCAAAGTGCCGTCATCCGTCGTCTACGCGGTAAGGCATGAGATGCGGCAACTGATCGACAGCACGGACAACCGGTCCGGACATACCGATTCACTTAAAAACCACTAATACCTTGTTACAATGAAAAGAAAATTCACCACCCGATTGACACTCGCCGGTATGGCCGTAGTCTTTAGCCTTTGCGCAGGAGTCTGGGTTACTTCCTGCCAGAAAGAGGCCGCCGTGCCGGAACCTAATTTGTCCGCAGGCATTACTCCACAGGCCGAATGGACTTATCTCGACTTTACCGAAGATTTCACCGGCTCCTTCGACGATCCAACGGATTCTAATTTCCTCATTCTTATTGAAGCCCTAAAACGAGCGCATCTTACCCAGAAAGACGGATGGTGGGAGATCGCAGCCCCCTCGCCCGAACAGGTCAAAGTATCCCCGGCTGTATTCGAACAAGTCCTTCAGGTCGCCGAGCGGGGGAATGCCGTTCTCGCCGAAAATTTGAAAACTGCGGAACTCGTTCCGAAGACAAGACAACTTTGGGAAAGTCCCGGATTATTCGATCCCTCGCGAAACGATTGCTTTGCCTGTTGTGTCGATGAAATGGGGAATAAGCTCGGTTATCCGGGGGTTGATTATACGTTTGCCAATAATTATGTAACGGTCACTTACCAAGACGGCATTCCCTCGAATAAAGTATTGCCGACGCTGCAATACATGTTCGGCCGTAATAACGTATCCCGATATTCGATGGACAATATCGTCTCACACAATAATGAACAGTCCCGAATCATGCTTTTAATAGGTACTGGTGCCGGTGAAGGCCATGCGGTGATGTATTGGGGGCCCGATTCGGATAGCACCTATTTGATTACTGATCCCCAGAATCGAAATTTACCGTATCCGGTTAATAAAAGGGATGTAACCGACGCTTTCCAAGTGCTCCGTAACCATTAACTCCCCAGTATGGAAAAGCACCGGGGAGTTATCAAACGGAATCCGAACTGTTAAACCCAAAATTCATGGAAAGGAATTCATGCTGCAAGATTGGTATGGTGGCTTTGCTCGGCTGCTGTATTGTCGGATATTCGCAGGCACAGAACACAATGTCCGACCTGGTAAATAAAGAATCGGACAAATTTCATATCAAAAGAACTATCCCCGACGGATTTCACTTTATCGAGGATAACCGATCGATGGTATTCGACACGTGTTGGGACAAACGCCGGGATTTAGGCGGTGTCTGGAAAAAGAGCTGGCATCGGATAGCCGCACTTGGTGCAGTCCTTCAGTCCGCCGACCGGCAATGCGAAGTGATCTATCACTATATCATTGAAGGGCAATTTCATGGTGTCCGGAATCCGGCAACCTACAGGGGAGCCTACATGGAGCAACGTTGGGGACATCGGGACGTAATATTGGGATATCTGATGGCCCAGTTGGGTCGATCCGATATCGTTTTCGACGACTACGTGACCGTCATCTCGGGCCGTGAAGCCCGGCGGCGGTTCAATGCCGACTCGGTCTTCGTGTTCGAGGTTCCCATCGAGCCGCTGCATTGGGACGGCGAGGTCTACACCCATTGCGTTTCCATGTACCTCTCCCGAAAGGATCGCGCTTACATGGGTTTTGTCTGGCTCTTTACCGATGAAGGGTACAAATGTCGGCAGGAGTATATGGACGCCCTGGAGGGCCATGTAGCCTACAAGAGAGGCCGCTGGCACAAGCCGGACTGGATCAAGAGGATGGAAAAGTCGAAGTGATCCCTGGGGCCGCAATCCGGTTGATATGTCGGTATCTTATTCCCCGTATTCCGATGCAGAATACGGGAATTTTTTTAACTTTATTGCACTATGAAGCCATTAATTTTCAGCTTGTTATTTTTTCTTACCGGTGGGACTTTGCATCCAACGCCGGCACGGGCAAAACATGCCTAAGTTATGGTATCCGAGCTGACGGATTCCCTGTCTTGCATTTATCATGCCATAACCGATGGGTTCCATTTACCTATCGAACCGTTGGAACGGGACGGCGGGGTTTATACCCATTGTACCCGGATGTAACTAGGGACAAAAGTATGTTGGGCTTCGTTTGGTTTTTACCGACGAGAGGCCAACGGAAATAGGCGTATATCTTCCGGCTCGACGGTCATGTCCGCTACAAAAAAGGGATCGAGCGATAGAGCGCCATCCTTATGGTATTTTAATGCGTTTAAAATAAAAGGGTTATGAAAAGAAGCGTGGGTATCATGTCTGTACGAACAGTAAGGCTCTGGTAAACCCGTGTGGCATACAAGCACGATCCCATGCCTGTTAGGATGATGGAACGATCCATCCGCCGTACCTGATGGAACGCGGATGACGTGCTTGATCTTCCGGACGAAAATTTACCAAAATTTTCTAACGTCGATCAAGTCTCTTTTCCCCAATACAGGGGAAAACCTTTGAACAAAGTTAATACAAGTTTTTACTACAGAACGCACCAAAGCCTTGTGCCGCTATCTTTCCTGGGAAGGGGCCGATCCCGGTGCGTAATAGACGGCGTTAAGGGAGGGTTCAGTCTTCCAATGTAAGGCGCAGGATCGCTCCGAAACCACGATGACTTGACGTCGTTGGACGCGGCCAATCGAAAAATTCCGACTTGTTATATCCGACCGAAGGAAAAGTCCTGGCGATCAGCGAACATACTTTTCCTCCCTTCCATTCCACAACGCCACCAGTTCGAAAAAATTCCTGCATATCGGCTCTTGTCCCGCCGGATGACTCGATGTCGAACTGGTCTGCGATAGACGATCCCTTCGGATGATTCGCATCGTAGTCCGTCTCAAGGATCACGTCTATTCCGACGATTTTCAAGGGCTCGAATGTCTTTTTCGCAAAGAGGGTGTCATTGCGAACCCATCGGTCTTTGATTCCGCCTTCATACCATCAGTGAGCGATAATTCGATTTGATACCACGACGGTTCCGTCGTTGTCATCCCGGCTGCAACCTCAGGGCTGTAATAAACTGCCCCGGCATCCAGAACTTGGTTTTGTGCCGTTGCATAAACCGTCGTTTCGGTACTGTATGGCGCCTCGCAGAGGGGCGTTTCTTCCGCAACCCGCCAGCCCGGTGCCGGTTGCAAGTACAGAGGCCAGGACAATAGCCCGGCTTTTGAACGTGTGTTTCATTTTCTCGTGGCGTTAGAAGTAGTCTGAGAATCGTTTTTCAGTTTGGATAAAGGTCACTCCGTCGGCATAGGTCCCCAGTCGTCCGGCACAGTCTCTATTACCGTCCCGTCTTCCAGCGTCAGCTTCAGCGTCACTCCGGCAAAATTTTCCGGGTGGTCTTCATTGACATAAAAACCGATTTCATTCTCTTTCGACGGTGGTGTTGTAGCCGCCAGCCGAAAAGTCCATTCTTGCCAATCCACTTTTCCAAGCGTGGAGAAATATTCCGCCAGATCCATCGACAGGTATCCGGAACCATCGCTTTTCAGGTAGTCAATCTCCATCAGGTCAATCAGGGAGCTGCCTTTGGGGTGCGCCTGGTCGTAGTCCGCATTGGCGATGATCTCTACTCCGGTTATCGGTTTGTCAGGCAGCTCTTTGCGAATAAACTTGGTGCCGTCGGCGATCCAAGCCGTATCCTGTTTAATTCCCGCTTTGTTTGTCAACCGGATATCGACAGTATACCAAGCCGGAGATTCAGGCGTGCCGGTACAATCCGGATATGTTAAGGAGGACCCCACATTCAGCACCTTATTCTGGAGCGTGACATACAGGACGACTTCGTTATCGTAGGGTTCCGACTCGATGGCTTTTTCCGGGGCCTTCTCTTTCGAGCAACCCGCCAGCCCGGTGCCGGTTGCCAGTACGGAGACCAGGACGATAGCCCGGCTTTTCAGAGCGTGTTTCATAGTTGTAGTATATTAGTGTTAGTAGTAGCTATTGGATCTCGACAATCATATACTGGTAATCCTCGTAGTTCCCGTGACTCGGCGGGTTGAACATACCGGCCAGATACCAGCCGTTGTCCTGTCCGTGCCACCCCCAGTTACAGTGGTAGTAGTATTCGTCCATCGTGAAATTGACGGAAGCGGTTTTGATATAACCCACATATTCCCCCTGGTAATAGCAATTCTTATAGACCATGTTGTAATCTGCTTTTTGTCCGTAGCCGTCCACGATCCAGGCATGCGCTCCCCCATCTTTCCGTGCGCCGCTCATATAGACCGGTTTTTTGTCAGTTAAACTATATTCGATGAGCCTTTGGTCATAATAATTCCTATAATCGCACCAATAGCCCATTGCCCGAAAACCTTTCGCAGCATCCGCAGTATAGAGTCCTGTTAAAGACGGCATATATTGCGCCCCCGAAATGGTTCCGACATCGAGCAGCAACTTCCCGATATTGTCTATCACTGCCGATGATTTGCATTCCCAGCTGAAGTCGTAGTTATACTCCCTATTAAGGTTGGTCAAGAGGTTATACCCGTAGCTGCTCCACATATATCCGGCGGGCTTGCGATGGTAAGCCATGATCTGGGCCATCGCCGTCGGCCCGCAACCGGTTTTGGGTACTCCTTTCACTCTCTTCACCTCCGTATTGTAGGGCCAGTCCTGCCCCCACTGGGTCGGGATCATCGGATAGACGAGGGTCAGCATCTCCTGGTACCACGGCGTTTCCGCATCGACCATCCGGTCTACCGGCGCCCAGTACCAGGTCAAACCGTTAGACACCACCTGCCAGTTGGAACCTTGTTTAGTGCCGTAAGGATTGTCCGGCGAGCCGCCCGGCATCCCCTCCATCGGATAATAGGGCGCGTCGTATCTTGCGCGAGTCGCTACGTTTTCCGTTGCAGGCTCTTTGGCGGCCCCGAAACCATACCGATGCTGTAACGCCACGTAAATGGAATCTCCGCGCATTTCCTCCAGCCGGGCTATCTCCTCCTGCACGTAACTCTGCATATATTCCACCGCCAATTGTGCCCCCGGATTGTCGGTGTCGGTGCGGAAGTCCCCGGATTCCGAATAGGACAATACCGGTGTGAGTACCCGTTTATCTGCGGCGATCAGAGTAAAGCTTGCCTTTTCCCCGAAGTTCACCACATATATCTTTGTCTCTTCCGGTACGTTGGCGGTTGCACTGCGGGTAGCAGGTGTGGCGATCACGATGGAATCCGACAGGATGGGCCGTCCGGCCTGCGACCGTGTTTTTACGAGTTGCCGGTCTTTGACAATCTGCTGCATCAGATTGTCCGCTATCGCAAGCACTTCTTCGTGTGAACGGTTGTAGTCGGACTCAAACAAGGGCAGCCGCTCCGTTTCCTCGGCGCTAAGGGTAATAGCCTCCTGGACAGCGCCGGGATCGGGGGTTGTCAGGTCGGTTTTCGTACAGGACACTACCGCCAGCAGCGCCAAGGTAAATAAGTAGCGTAGTTTTCTTTTCATCATGCAATAAATTTGGGGGTAATTGAATAATTGATAAATCCGGTATCGAACCTTCTAATAGTGGTAAAGTTAAAGAAAAGAGGACTATTCGCACAAATAATTCAGGTAATTTTACCTAAATAACTGCAATTATATATTTACATACCTACATGAACAAAAAGCCGGACAACTATCGCTGTCCGGCCCAGATACATTTAATACCCTTGGCATTCAAATTTCCATAAATGCAGACCGCAATTTTCCCAGATAACCCACGAATCCATCGAAAATGCCATCCAAGATTTCGCGTTTACTTCTGGTATCTATTTAAAAATATGTCTCGATAGGTTCCCCCTTTCCTGAGTCAGAGCTTGTGCGGTGCGCCACGTCGAAAGACCGGAGAGCTTGCACTTTTCGGAAAAATTCAATCATATCCGGATCTTTATTTCCACGGGACAAAAGGAATACCTCCAGTTTGTCGATCCCGGCTGTAATTTTCTTTAATGAATCAACGCCATTTCTTCTCATGAATACCTTAACATCCGCATTTTCTCCAAAAAAAGCGGGACGATTACCCGTTTATAAAATCGATTTATCCGTATTTAATCACAATCGTTGATTCTGGTAACTGAAACCGTAATCCGTATAACCTTATGATAAAACTCCTGCCGTAATATTGCAATATGGGATAAAGTTAACCGATTAACATGAATTTCGATGAAAAAAAGTATTTTGAATGTGATTGCCATTGCCGGATTACTATTCGGCTTCGGCGATCCGATAAACGCACAAGCAAAGGATATGGAACACGAAACGAAATTTCAACAGATTTTCCCGCAGGGCGAGCCGAACACCGCCTATGCGCAATACTTTATCGGGCAGTCTTATCTGGCCCCGCTCACGCAACTCAAGGAGCTGAACGTTCCCGTATCGAACGTGACCTTCGAACCGGGCTGCCGCAACAACTGGCACAGCCACACGGGGGGCCAGTTGCTCATTGTCACGGCAGGCCGCGGTTACTATCAGGAAGAGGGCAAACCGGCCCGTGAACTTCTGCCGGGC
This sequence comes from uncultured Rikenella sp., assembly GCA_947627885.1. Classification (GTDB taxonomy): domain Bacteria; phylum Bacteroidota; class Bacteroidia; order Bacteroidales; family Rikenellaceae; genus Rikenella. Next base: position 45,786 of record CANQXP010000003.1, on the reverse strand, counting down.
GACGTAGTAGAGATCGCCCCGGATGCAGTGCACTGGCACGGCGCCGCCCCGGACAGTTGGTTCTCGCACCTTGCGGTCACATGCAACCCGCAAACGAACAAGTCAACCTGGCTCGGCCCGGTGGATGACAAGCAATATGACGAAGCAACGGGCGGCACCCTTTCGGAGACATCGGAGCGCCAACTCCCGGCATGGAATGCCCATTTGGAAAACGATCCGGAGCTGGCCGAAATCTTCGGCAATTTCGCTTTCGGTGAAACGCAGCGGTACGGAGAACTGGATATCCGGACGCGCATCCTGGTAACCCTCGCCTCCGCCATAGCGCAGCAAGCCGCCGAAACATACCGCCTGACGCTTCGCGCAGCGATGGCAAACGGCATCACACCGGTCGAGATCAAGGAGGTGCTTTACCATGCCGTACCTTATGTAGGTATGGCAAAAGTCGTCGATTTTATCGGTGTGACGAACGATTTCCTGACGGTCAACGGTGTGGAACTGCCGTTGGAGGGACAGTCTACGACCTCGCCCGAAACGCGTTTCGAGAAGGGACTCGCGCTGCAAAAAGAGATATTCGGCGGTCAGATCGACCGGATGTATGAGGCTGCTCCGCAGAACCAGAAGCATATTCAGCGTTACCTCTCGGCCAACTGTTTCGGCGACTACCAGACCCGCACCGGACTGGACGCCCGGCAGCGCGAACTGCTTACTTTTTCGATACTCGTGTCGTTAGGCGGCTGCGAATCGCAGGTCAAGGGCCATATCCAGGGTAACCTGAACGTCGGAAACGGCAAAGACACGCTGCTGGCGGTTGTGACGCAGCTTTTGCCTTATATCGGTTATCCGCGTACGCTTAACGCTGTCGCCTGCCTGAATGAAGTGGTACCTGAAAATGAGTAATGCCATTCACACCGGAGGCAGATGAACGTCGACTTTTCAGGCTGACAGTAAAGAAGTACAGGCCGTACAGGCGATAAAAACAGGCCGTATCAGACTAAAATAATAACGGAAAAAATATGGAATTTGTAAAATTAAACAATGGAGTTAAGATGCCCATACTGGGTTACGGCGTCTACCAAATCAATCCCCGTGAGTGCGAACGTTGCGTATCGGACGCCATCGGAGCGGGCTATCGCTTGATCGACACGGCGCAGGCTTACCACAACGAAGAAGGTGTGGGCAAAGCCCTTCGCAAATGCGGTGTGCCCCGCGAAGAACTTTTTATCACGACGAAGATCTGGTTAAACAATTATGGCGAGGCGAAAGCCGCCGCCTCGATCGACGAATCGCTCGGCAGATTGCAGACCGGTTACATCGACCTGCTTTTGCTTCACCAGCCTTTCAACGACTATTACGGAGCCTACCGGGCAATGGAAGCGGCCGTCAGGATGGGGAAAGCCCGTGCCATCGGCGTGTCGAATTTCTATCCTGACCGTTTTATCGACCTGGCTGAACATGCGGAGATCAAGCCGGCGGTGAACCAGGTGGAAACGCACGTCTTCAACCAGCAGACCGCTCCGCAGCGGATTATGGAGAGATATGGCACGCAGATTATGTCGTGGGGGCCGTTCGCGGAGGGGCGCAACGATTTCTTTACGAACGGGACGCTGGAAAAGATCGGTGCCAGATACGGCAAATCGGTTGCGCAGACGGCTTTGCGATTTCTGATTCAGCGGGGCGTGGCGGTCATCCCGAAATCGACGCATAAGGAGCGTATGGTCGAGAATCTCGATGTGTTCGATTTCGTCCTTACGGCCGAAGACATGGCCGCCATCGCTGCACTGGACAAGGGCGAAAGCCTTTTCTTCTCGCACTACGACCCCGCAACGGTCGATCTGTTCATGCAGTGGGAGAAAGAACTCTGATCCCGGTTTCGTGGCATCCGTGCCTTATCACCGGTACTGAACCTGCCTTCCAAACGTCAATTGGCACGTGCCCGATATTCATTGGGCGTATAGCCAGTCACTTTCTTGAACAGCCGGGTGAAATGCTGCGGGTATTGAAACCCCAGTTCATAAGCGACCTGCCCGATCGTCCGCTCCGGATCCAGTATGCGCTCCTTTGCAACGCCGATCAACTTGAGCTGAATATACTCCTGGGCGGTTTTGCCCGTCTCCTTTTTGACCAGGTCGCCGAAATAGTTCGGGGAAAGGCACAGTTCTCCCGCACAGTATTTCACGGATGGCAAGCCGTCACGCTGCGCCCGGTCGCCGGCGAAATAATCGTCGAGCAGCCGTTCAAAACGGGTCAGCACATCGCGGTTGACATTCGACCGCGTAATGAACTGCCGCTCGTAAAACCGCAGGCAATAGTCGAGCAGCATCTCGATATTGATGGCGATCAACCGCTTGCTGTGTCGGTCGATGGCATGCTCCAACTCGTGCCGGATCTTTTGCAGGCACTCGACCACCATTTCGCGTTCCCGCTCCGAGAGGTGGAGCGCCTCGTTGGACTCGTATGAAAAAAACGTATACTCTTTGATATGCTGCCCCAGCGAGGTACCCCGGATCAGGTCGGGGTGGAACACCAGCGCCCACCCCTTCGGCTGGAAAACCTCGCCGTTATCCTCCACCCCGACCACCTGCCCCGGGGCGACACAGACCAAGGTGCCCTCCTGGTAATCGTAATAGTGCCGGCCGTACCGCAAGTCCCCGCATTTGACCTCTTTGAGGAAGATCACATACAATTCGAAAGTGTGCCGCATGTGCCGCATCGGCTTTGCCTGCGACATGTCGATGACGCTGACCAGCGGATGGAGCGTTTCGATCTCCAGCAGCTTGTTATAGGCATCGACGGTTTCGAGGTGAAGAATTTTATTGTCCATAGCGTTGTCGTTTATAAGGGCAAAAATACACGCTTTCCCGGTTTTCCCGCCCTGCCCGGCAGCGGAATCCGTAATCCGGGTAAAAGAACCTGTAATCCGTCTACCTGCCACGCTCCGAAACAGAGCGTTAGTAATTATAGATCGGAAAGAATAAAAAAAATAACGACCTGTAATCCGGGTAAAACAAACCGTAATCCGTCTACCGACCCGCCGCAAGCCGCCCTTTACCTTTGCAAGGTACAAAATCCGAAAGCAATAATCATGAAACGAATACTTACTTTAACGACAGTTTGCCTTATGACACTCGCATCGACCCGGTCTTACGCACAGGCCGACACGGAAAATTTCTACCAAAGCGATTCCGTGAACATCGAGAAGGTCTCCTTCCCGAATCTTTACAAAATGAAAGTAGGCGCGAACCTTTTCCTGCCGAAGGAGATGAAAGCCGGGGAGCGACGCCCAGCCGTCATCGTAGGCCATCCGATGGGCGCCGTCAAGGAACAGAGCGCGAACCTTTATGCCACGAAACTGGCCGAACGCGGCTTTGTGACCCTCTCCCTCGACCTCTCTTTCTGGGGCGAGAGCGAGGGTGAACCACGCAATGCCGTCTCGCCTGACATCTACGCCGAAGACTTCAGCGCGGCGGTGGATTATCTCGGCACCCGCGACTTTATCGACCGCGAGCGGATCGGCGTGGTCGGCATCTGCGGCAGCGGCAGTTTCGCCGTCAGCGCGGCGAAGATAGACCCGCGGCTGAAAGCCATCGCAACGGTCAGCATGTACGACATGGGAGCGGCCAACCGCGACGGACTCGGACATGCCCTCTCCTTGGAACAGCGTAAACAAATCCTGGCGGAAGCCGCCGAACAACGCTACACCGAATTCTCCGGCGGCCCCGCGAAATACACCAGCGGTTCGGTGCATGAGCTGACGGAGAGTTCCACGCCCGTCGAGCGCGAGTTTTACGAGTTCTACCGCACGCCGCGTGGCGAGGTCATTCCGCAGGGAGCCGACCCGCTGACCACCACCCACCCTACCCTGACGAGCAATGTGAAATTTATGAATTTCTATCCGTTCAACGACATCGAAACCATCTCGCCGCGGCCGATGCTCTTCATCGCCGGAGAGAACGCCCATTCGCGCGAGTTCAGCGAGGACGCTTACAAGCGGGCTGCCGAACCGAAAGAGCTTTTGATCGTGACGGGTGCGGGCCACGTCGATCTCTACGACCGTACGAGCCTTATTCCCTTTGATAAACTGGAGGCATTTTTCAACGAAAACCTGAAATAAGAGATGGACATTTTCGAAAGGATGCGCCGGGGCGATCTGATCCTCGAAAGCGACCCGGAATATCCGGTATTGTATGAGGCTTTGCTGAGAGGCATGCGGATCACGGGGCAGCTCAACGCATCGTACCACACCCCGGAGCAAGTCCGTAAAGTCATCGGCGAGCTGACGGGGCAGAAAATAGACGAAACCATCTGGATCGTGCCGCCGTTCCACACCGACTTCGGCCAATTCATCCGCCTCGGCCGGAAAGTGTTCGTCAACAGCGGATGCATGTTCATGGACCGCGGAGGCATTACCCTCGAAGACGGCGTTTTCGTCGGGCCTCAGGTGAACATCATTACCGAGAACCACGCCGAACAGCCCGAATTGCGGCACAATGTTTACACAAAACCCGTTGTCATCAAGCGCAACGCATGGATCGGGGCGGCGGCCGTGATCCTGCCGGGCGTGACGATCGGGGAAAACGCGATAGTGGCTGCCGGCGCGGTCGTCACGCGGGACGTTCCGGACAACGTGGTCGCCGGAGGTGTTCCGGCCCAAGTGATAAGGCCGATCCGAACCGAATAACGATGAAAAGTCTTTTACCGCTATCTTCGTATTGTACGGCAAACCTTATATACCGACGACAATTTTAAACGAATTACGCAATGAGCAAAAAAATTTTGATCCTCTCGTCGAGCCCGCGGCGCGGCGGCAATTCCGACCGGCTGTGCGAACGTTTCCTGGCCGGTGCCCAAGAGGCCGGACACGAGGCCGAGAAGGTTTTCCTGAAAGATTACAAGATCGGTTACTGCACGGGTTGCGGCACCTGCTTCAACGGCGCCCGGCCATGCCCGCAGCGCGACGATGCTGCCGGGATACTGGACAAAATGATCGCGGCGGACGTTATCGTGATGGCCACCCCGGTCTACTTCTACACGCTTTGCGCCCAGATGAAGACGCTGATCGACCGGGCCTGTGCGCGCTACCTCGAAATGCGGAACAAAGAGTTCTACTTTATCGTGTCGGCGGCCGAGCGGAGTGTTCCCGCCATGGAGCGCACCGTGGAGTGTTTCCGCGGCTTCCTCGACTGCCTCGAAAACCCGCGGGAAAAGGGAGTTATCTACGGCGTCGGGGCATGGCGCGTGGGCGAGATCGAGGGAACGCCAGCCATGGAGCAGGCTTATCGAGCCGGATTTCATGTTTAAGCCGGTACGGAACGATTTTTGGATAATCGGATCACCGAACCAATAAAAATCGGAAGCAACCGTTTCTTTAAACCAAACGACCGACCGGATATAACAATGATACTCTTCCTCGTCCTGTTCATCTTACTGCTCCTGCTGCCCGACCTCTATATCTGGCTTGCGTTCGTGCGCGGCGCGGCCCCGACCTTTTGGAGCATCGCCTATTGGATACCCTCGCTGCTGGCGGTCGCCGCCTTGGTGGCCTGGACAGTCGGCAGCCATCAGGACTGGCTGATGAAGCTCTTTTTCGGGATCTTGCTGTGCGTCGCCGCACCCAAGCTGTTTTTTTCGATCGTATCGCTGGCCGGACGGGGCGTCGGGCTGGCCGTCCCCTATGCCGCCACGGTCGGGAACGTTGCCGGCATCGCGGTGGCCGCCGTCACCTGCGTCGCTTTCGCCTACGGCTTTGCCCGCGGATGGAAACGATTGGAAGTGAAGGAGGTCACGATCGCTTCAGCCGATCTTCCGGCATCGTTCGACGGCTACCGCCTCGTGCAGCTCTCCGACCTGCACGTCGGGACGTTCGGCAACGATACCGCCTACCTCCGGGAACTGGTCGAAAGGGTCAACGCCCTGCACCCTGACCTGATCGTTTTCACTGGCGACCTGGTCAACTCTTCGGCGGACGAACTCGATCCTTTCATGGGTATCCTGCCGCAGCTCAAGGCCCGCGACGGCGTTTTCTCGATCCTGGGCAACCACGACTACTGCACCTACCGCCGTTACGACACGGCCGACGGCGCTGCGCGCAACCTCGCGGAGCTGAAACGTCGCGAGCAAGGGTTCGGCTGGGACTTGTTGCTGAACGAAAACCGCACCATACGGCACGGAACGGACAGCATCTCCCTGATCGGGGTCGAGAACGACAGCCGTCCGCCGTTCCCGTCGCGGGGCGACCTGCGGAAAGCGATGGAGGGAGTGCCGGAAGGAGTTTTCAAAATACTGATGAGCCACGACCCGACGCACTGGCGGCGCGAGGTGCTGCCCAAGACGGACATCCAGCTGACGCTCTCTGGCCACACGCACGCCATGCAGCTTATGATCGGCCATTTCTCCCCGGCACGGTGGGCCTATCCCGAATGGGGCGGTATTTACCGCGACGGAGACCGGACGCTATACGTCTCGATTGGCGCGGGCGGCACGGTGCCCTTCCGTTTCGGTGCATGGCCGGAGATCAATATCATCACCCTGCAAAGGGATTTCCCGGAGAATCAACTATAGATATGCGGGCCGGCAGTAAACTGCCGGCCCGTATCATTTCGTCCCCGACATTATAAAATCTGTTCGATCACCGGGGCGAGCAAAGCCGTGATCAGGCCCATCAATCCGATCGCAAGGCCGCTCACAGCCCCCTCCACCGCCCCCATCTCCATCGCTTTGGCCGTGCCCACACCGTGCGCCGCCGAGCCCAAGGCCAACCCCTTGGCGATCCGGCTGGTGATATTGAGTTTCCGCAGCACGAACGGCCCCACGATGCTTCCGAAAATACCGGTCAGGATCACCACGATAGCCGTCAGCGAACCGATGCCGCCCGCCCGCTCCGAGATCGACATGGCGATCGGCGTGGTCACCGACTTGGGCACCAGCGACGCCTCGATGGTCGCCCCCGCGCCGAACAACCGGATGATCAGGATCACGCTCACGATCCCGACCACGCTCCCCACCACCACCGAAGTCACGATCGACACCGCATTGGCCTTGAGTTGTTCCACCTGCCGGTATAGGGCGTATCCCAGCGCCACCACCGACGGTCCCAGCATAAAGTCGATCAACGCCGTAGCGCTGTGATATTGTTCGTATGTGATCCCCGTAGCCAGCAGGAAGACGATGATCACCGCCCCCGAAGTGATGAGAGGATGGAGCAATCCCAGCCGCGTGCGCTTGAAAAGCCACAGGGACAACACATAGATCCCGATGGTGAAGGTCAGCAGGAAGATCTGCGAGCCGACCAGCAATTCCAATGCCTCCAGCGTGCTATCGAGTTTCATGGCCGCCCTCCCGAATCTTTCGTTTCCGTTTGCGGATCTCCATCCGCTGCTGGGTCACGGCCACAGCCGCCACGATCAGCACCGTGCTGACCGCAGCCGCCACCAGAATGGCGACCAGGTTCGCCGTAATCAAACCCACGGAGGCGATCAGCCCCACCGCCGCAGGCAGGAAGAAGAGCACCATATTGTCGATCAGCAGCTCCGACACCCGGCTCACCCGATCCGGCGAAAGCCATCCGAAAGCCAAGACCATGAAGAGCAGCACCATTCCCAGCACGCTGCCCGGAATGATGCCCCCGATCAGCACGCTCAGGCCGAGGCCCAGCAGGTAGAAAAACAGCAGCCAGAACGACTGCACCAGAAATTTCATGCCGCAAAGATACGGCAAAGCCCGTGGAATGTGAACGACAAAATACGTTCGGATTTCACCTGTGATGTTAAAAACAAAACAATAAGTTGCAGAACCCGCGCGGAATTCTATTTTTGCAACTTGGAGAAAGATTTTAAACCGTAAACCTAAAAAAAACCGATGGAAAAGCAAGTGCAGCAGTACATCAGCGACTTCATGTCGCGCATCGAAGCTAAGAACCCGAACGAGCCGGAATTCCACCAGGCCGTCCACGAAGTGGTGGAAAGCCTGGCACCGTATATTATCGAAAACCCCGTCCTGATGAAGATGAAGGTGCTGGAACGCATCGCCGAACCGGAGCGCGTGATCATCTTCCGCGTGCCGTGGGTCAACGACAAGGGCGAAGTGGAGATCAACCGCGGGTTCCGGGTACAGATGAACAGCGCCATCGGCCCGTACAAGGGAGGGCTGCGGTTCCACGCCTCCGTGAATCTCAGCATCCTGAAATTCCTCGCTTTCGAGCAGACTTTCAAAAACGCGCTGACCACCCTGCCGATGGGCGGGGGCAAAGGCGGTTCGGACTTCAATCCCAAAGGAAAATCGGATAACGAGGTGATGCGCTTCTGCCAGTCTTTCGTCACCGAATTGCAGCGGCATATCGGCGCCGACACCGACGTGCCCGCCGGGGACATCGGCGTGGGGGCGCGCGAGATCGGCTTCATGTTCGGCCAGTACAAACGGCTGCGGAACGAATTTACGGGCACTTTCACCGGCAAGGGGTTGGACTGGGGCGGCAGCCCGCTCCGTCCGGAAGCCACGGGCTACGGCGTGAGCTACTTCGCACAGGAGATGCTCGCCACCAAAGGCGACAGCCCGAAAGGGAAAGTCGTCGCCATTTCGGGTTCGGGGAACGTGGCGCAGTACGCCATCCAGAAAATGACCCAGCTGGGGGCCAAAGTGGTGACCGCTTCGGACTCGTCGGGATACATCTATGATCCGGAGGGCATCGACGCCGACAAGCTGGACTACATTTTCGAGCTCAAAAACATCTACCGGGGGCGCATCAGCGAATATGCCGAACGTTACCCGAATGCCAAATACTTCGCGGGCGAGCGTCCGTGGGGCGTGAAGTGCGACATCGCCATGCCGTGCGCGACGCAAAACGAACTGGACGGGGACGACGCCGCCAAACTGATCGCGAACGGCTGCATCTGCGTGGCCGAAGGGGCCAACATGCCTTCGACCCCGGAGGCGGTCCATGCTTTCCAGCAGCACAAGCTCCTCTATGCGCCGGGCAAAGCCTCCAACGCGGGAGGCGTGGCGACATCCGGGCTGGAGATGACCCAGAATTCGGAACGGCTGAAATGGAGCCCCGAAGAGGTGGACGCCAAACTGCACTCGATCATGCAGAATATCCACTCGGTCTGCGTCGAATACGGCACCGAGCCGGACGGCTACGTGAACTACGTGAAAGGCGCAAATATCGCCGGTTTCCGGAAAGTGGCCAACGCCATGCTGGCCCAGGGGATCGTATAGCGTAAAGACGTTTTTTCATTAACATACGCAGGGCCGGTTTCCGTCTGGAAACCGGCCCTGCGGCTTTAAAAAGGGTCTTTCCCTGCCGACCAGCGGCTTCAGCGCAAAGGCCGGCGATTCTACGACTCGCACCATACTGTCCCAAATCGACCTGCTCCGCCCTACTACTTCTTTGCCGGCTCCGGGATTCACGATGATCGCGCCGGTGGAAGCGGGTACCGCATTGCCAAACACAGCCTCCCGGCTCCATGATCTATCAAAGGATTCCCCAGATATGCTTGATATTGCTCCGGGCCGTTTCCCACACATCCTCGCTGCGCCCGGCCAGGATCAGTTTGGCCATAGAAATAGCGAAACCCTTCATCTGGTCGAACTCGATCTTCGGCGGCATCGCCAGCGCGTTCGGATCGGTGCAGACACGCACCAACGCCGGGCCTTCAGCGGCAAACGCCTTCCTCAACACCCCTTCGACCTCGGCCGGAGCGCTCACCGAATAACCCTCCATTCCCATCGCCTTAGCCACCGCCGCGAAATCCGGGTTATACATATCCGTCTGCCAGTCAGGCAGCCCCGCCACCTCCATCTCCAGCTTGACCATCCCCAAAGCCCGGTTGTCGAACACGACCAGCTTGACCGGCAATTTATACTGCACGATCGTCGCCAGGTCGCCCAACAGCATCGAGATACCGCCGTCGCCGCACAGGGCCACCACCTGTTGTCCCGGCCGGGCGAAGGCCGCCCCGATCGCCATCGGCATGGCATTGGCCATCGAGCCGTGGTTGAACGAACCCAGCATCTCCCGCTTGCCCGTAGCGCCCAGCAGCCGCGCACCCCACACGCAGCACATCCCCGTATCGACCGTGAATATCGCATCCTCGTCGGCCAGCTTATCGATCAGGGCCGTCACGAACTCCGGCGCAATGGTGCAGTCGCCGCCCTTTTTCTCGGCCAGCGTAACCATATGCTCCTTCACCTTCTCATAAACCTGCAACTGCCCCATCAGGAAATCGTCATTCTCCTTCGCCCGGATCATCGGGAACAAAGCCTCCAGCGTATCCTTCACATCGCCTCCCAGGGCCAGATCGACCTTGGCACGGCGGCCGATCCGTTCGGGCCGTATGTCCACCTGCGCAATCCGGCACTGTTCCGGCATGAACGATTCGTAAGGGAAATCCGTGCCCAGCAGGATCAGCAGATCCGAACTGTGCATGCTGGCATAAGCCGACGGCAGCCCCAGAAGGCCGGTCATTCCTATTTCATACGGATTGTGGTGCTGGATCGCCATTTTGGCCTTGAAACTGTAGCCGACGGGAGCCTTGATCGTCTCCGCCAGTCTGACCACCTCGTCGTGAGCGTCCCGCGCTCCGATCCCGCAATAGATCGTGATCCTCTCCGACGAGTTGATCATATCGGCCAACCTCCGCAGTTCCGAATCCTGCGGCCGGTAAATACCCTTGGTCGGCAATGCGAAAGCGGCCGTAGGCCCCTCGACGGCCTTGGCGGCCGCCAGATCGCCGGGCAGGCCCAATACGGCCACCTCTTTTTTCTGGATGGTATGTTGCAACGCGGCCTGGATCATCCGCGAGAACTGCACCGGAGTGACGGGTAGCTGGTTGTAGCCGCTGCAATCCGCGAATAATTTCGTCGTATCGGTCTCCTGGAAGTACTTCGTCCCGAATTCCGTCGATGAACAAGTCGAAGCGATGGCGAATACCGAGGCGTTGCTCCGGTTCGCATCGTACAGCCCGTTGACCAGATGCACGTGGCCGGGGCCGCTGCTGCCCGCGCAGCAGGCGATCCCGTTCAGCTCGGCCTCCGCCGCAGCCGCATAAGCCCCGGCCTCCTCGTGCCGCACGTGCACCCACTGCACCGTGCCGCGCCTGCGCACCGCGTCGTTCACTTCATTCAGGCTGTCGCCCGTAACCGCATAGATCCGCTTGATCCCTGCCTTTTCGATCGTTTCGACCAGCTGGTCTGCCACTTTTTTTCCCATAACCGGCGTGTTTTAAAGTACCGGCCTATCTCTTAACAAGATTAGTGCCAGTTACCCCGCCCGGTCATGCTTCGCCGTGCCGGCGGCGACGCGGCACCTCTTTGTTGGCGTTCAGGTAACGGTAGAAGCTCCGCTGCTCCAGGCCGATCATATCGCAGATGGCGGCCACGCTCAGGTCCGAATGCTGGTAGAGCAGCATTCCGGTCTGGGATTTGCGAAGCCGTTCGCCCGAAATACCCTGAGGCCGGCCGCGTTTGCGGATCCTCGGCTGCCCGGCGGCGCGTTCGTTCACCCCGATAGCGAGGCTGTCCCAGCCGAAACGGTTCAACCCTTTCAGCAGCCGGGCGCGCGCATGCGATCCCTGCGACATATCCAGCCACGGGTCCGAGATGGACTGCAAAGCCACATTCCGCTCTTCCATTTCGCTCAGCAACGCCAGCAGGCTGACGATATCGGTGCACACTTCGGTCAGTTCACCGACCACCAGCGTGTCGCCGGCCGCAAGCGCCTGCCAGCACTCCCGAATGTCCGCACCCACCAGGATATCGGCTTCGGCCACGCCGCAGGCCGCCAATCTTTCTATCGCCGCGCGGAGCTCGGCCGCCGCCGGACGATACCTGACAAAACCCATTTTTTTCATTTCCTGTCCTCCTTTTTAGTGACTGTAATCCACTGTCAAAGATGACAAGAAACCCTCGGCAAACCGTGGCTGAAAAAGCGTAAAACACTGGTTTACCGTGCCTATTCCTGAATCCTGAAAGTATTCGAAGTGCGTTTTGCGAGACTGGCCCCTTCCATTTCCGACAGTCGTCCGAAAAACGAAACAGAGCCGATCGAAAGAGGCATTAATCGAGTTCCACGCCGTATTTGATCAGGGCCTCCAGATGTGCGTCCTCGTCCACGGCCGAAAACGAACCGCCGCGCACATTCTCGCAACCGTAACGACGGAAACAGTCGATCACCACCGGATCGACATCCCGCCGGTTGCGGATCGCCCCGCTCGGCGTTTCGAACGGTTCGGCACTCACCAATCCCAACGGTTTGTACTTTTTCGTCCATTCCGTGCCCCGGCCGTACTCGTGCTTACGCAGGGTGCGTTTCAGGTCGCGCGTGTAACCGACGAAATATTTCCCTTCCTTCAATTCCAGCACATACCTCACCAGCGACTGCGGAGCGAACTCCTGCCGGGAGGCTTTGACCTGTTTGAAATAGCCGCAGCGGTGCAGTTTCCTCAGCGTCTTCTCCTCCGACACTTCGCACCACTGCCCTCCCCTCACCTGCCGCCACCCCTCCCGCTCCATCCACTCGATGGTCGTGAGGTTCTCGTACTTGTCCTCGTCGTACTCCGTCTCCACGTAGAACACCTGCCGCGTCACGCAGCGAACCACCTTGTGCAGCTTCGTCCACTCGGCTCCCTTGCCGTGCGTGTGCTGCCAGTAGCGCGAATCCGGGTAATGGGTTTTGCCCACATACCAGAAACCGTCCTCCAGCTCCAGGACGTAGATGTGGATCGGGTATGTCGAATCGGGTACCTGCATGACTGACCGAAAATAAGGAAAGCCCGTGACACAGCCAACAGTTTCCGCAGGATATTTCACCCTGAAAGCCGATTTGGCTTTTCGGTATATTTTACCGTCCGTTTCACGGCATAAAAAATCCCTCCACGGCATCGCCGCACAGGGATTTTCATACGATTCGGCAAAGTTTATCTGCTCTGCAACGTCAGCTTCGCCCCCTTCACGCCCGGCGCCGTCGCTTCAAAAACAATCTCGCCCGGCTGTTCCCCGCTCTGCACGATGGCCGTCAGCTGGCCGCTGAACAGCTTCATCTGCGGCAGGTGGAACAGCTCCAGCGACGCCGGGTTGCCGTTCGCCGCAGCGCGATAACTCCCCGCCCCTTTGACCCGGAAACTGATCTCACGCGTATCGTCCGGGCACAAGTTCCCGTCCTTGTCCACCACCCGCACGTTGATGAACGACAGGTCTTTGCCGGTCGCATCCAGCACCGTCCGGTCGGCTGTCAATTCGATATGGTGAGGTTTGCCCGCCGTATGTATCTCCTGTTCGGCCACCGCTTTGCCGGTCGAATCGTAGGCCACGACCTTCAGCGTCCCCGGCTCGTACCGGGTGTCCATCCACATCAGCCGGTAACGCTTCTGACGCTCGAACGACTTCTGCGCCTCCGGGGTGTATGACCCTTCGAGTTTCACATCTTTGTCTTTCGCACGGATACCCTGGCTCATCCCGTTGATGAACAGTTCAGCCATCGGGTAATTGGTATAGACGAACACCGGGATGGTATCCCCGATACGTTCCTCCGGCCACGTCCAGTGCGGCAGGATATGCAACGTCTCCTCAGTCGGATTCCAGTGGCTGCGGTAGAGGTAATAGCGGTCTTTCGGTATCCCCGCCAGATCGACGATCCCGAACAGCGAACTGTGGCTCGGCCAGTTGGTGTAGTACGGCGTCGGCTCGCCCAGGTAGTCGAAGCCCGTCCAGACGAACTCCCCGATCGCATACGGCAAATCCTCGTGCTGGATGAAATCGTCCTCCGGCAGGTTCGACCAGCCGCAGTGCTCCACATCATAGGAAGAAGCCTGATGATCCGGATAGGTCTTCATTGCCGCCCGTACCACCGGGAATTTATAGACCCCGCGCGAGCTGACGGTCGAAGCCGTCTCGGTGCCCAGAATAATCTGCTGCGGCAGCTTCCGGTAGTCCTCCGGGTACATGAACGGCCGGTAGTTGAAGCCCGCCACGTCCATCACCGCCGCAAAGTTGTTGTTGATGACCGCCCCCGGATTGTCCATCCCCTGCGTCACCGGACGCGTCGGGTCCTCGCGGTGGGCGATGTCCTGCAACCAGCGGGCGATCTTGGCCCCGTGCTCCATCCCCTGCTCCGGCACCTCGTTGCCGATGCACCACATCACCACGCTCGGATTGTTGCGGTAATGGCGGATCACGTTGGTCAGGTCTTTCTCGGCCCAGTCGTCGAACAGGCGGTTATAGCCGTTCTGGCACTTCGGCGATTTCCATTCGTCGAAAGTCTCGACCATCAGCATCATCCCCATCTCGTCGCAGGCCCGCACCAGCTCCGGGGCCGGCATATTGTGCGAGGTGCGGATCGCGTTGGCCCCCATATCCTTCATGATACGCACCTGCCGGCGGATGGCCGCTTCGTTGACCGCACCGCCCAGCGGCCCCAGGTCGTGGTGATTACACACCCCTTTGAAAACGGTCTTTTTGCCATTCAGGTAGAACCCGTCGTCGGACCGAATTTCAATCGTCCGGATACCGAACGGCGTGCTGTATTCGTCCCTCAGGTCGTTGCCCTCGTAGAGTTTCGACACCGCCGTGTAAAGCACCGGATTGTCCAGATCCCACAGCATCGGATCGTCCACGATCATCTCTTGCGTGAATACGCCTTCGTCGTATTCGCCGAGTTTGGAGGTAACGCCCGTCACCACACGCCCCGCGCTGTCCAGGATCTCCGTCACCAACCGGTAACGGTTCGGTTCGAAGCCCTCCGGAAGCACCACCTCCGTTTTCAGGTTCACCTTAGCGAAACGGTCGTTCACCACCGGAGTGGTCACATAAGTACCCCACACCGGGATATGCACCCCTTCGTTGACGATCACATGCACGTTGCGGTACAGCCCCGCCCCCGGATACCAGCGCGACGATTCGGGCAGGTTTTCCAATCGCACCGCCAGGACATTGTCCTCGCCGTCGGCATTCAGGTAGGGGGTAACGTCGAAATAGAAAGTATTATATCCATACGGCCACTCCCCCGCCTTTTTGCCGTTGACCCACACCTGCGCCCCGCTCATCGCCCCGTCGAACTGCACGGTGACGCGTTTATCGTTCTTGCCGGCGAATTCCGGCACGCTGAATTTCGTCCGGTACCAGCCCGTCCCGACGAACGGCAGCCCCCCGGTGCGTCCGGCGTGTTCGCTCGGCTCCACCTGCCCGTCCTGAACGATGGCCACGTTTTGCTTGTCGTTATTCGGGTTGAACGGCCCGTAGATGGCCCAGTCGTGCGGCACGGTGACCGTTTGCCATCCGCGGTCGTCGAACGTAATGCCGCTGGCCAGCGAATCGTCCGTGCGGGTGAATTTCCAGCCTTTCTCCAACAGGAACTCGCGTCGCACCTGCGCCGACAGCGCACTCACGCACAGCAGGCCCATCGCCAGGAACAGATAACTTTTCTTTCTCATTTTAACTATCGTAGGGTTTTATTCGGTTTCCTGTGGGTAAAGATAACGATTTATACTAAAAACGGTCAGGCAGGCATCCTTGGTATAGGCCGGCCCTGCGGGAAATAAATTTGCGGGTTCAGGCCGGAATAGCTATCTTCGTGGCGGGGAATAAACTGTGCTCAACAAGGGCACGTCGCAAGTTGGGCTCCGGTGGTGGAATGGTAGACACGAAGGACTTAAAATCCTTTGGCCATTAGGCTGTGCGGGTTCAAGTCCCGCCCGGAGTACGAAATAAGCATGTAATCGGCTGATTGCATGCTTATTTCATTTTCTTGAGAGCGTAATTCAGGGTGGTTTGCATAATTATGCCTGTCAGGATATTACGGCAAAATGGAGCGAATCGTGATGGGGAGACCGGATTAAAATGCTATCTTGTGCAAAACAAGCCGAGCGCAGGAAGCATCCGGCAAATTCGCAACACACGATTCATTAAAAAATGGCAAAAAAGAAAAATTTACTGACAGCATTGGCCGCCGGCATTCTGGTTTGCGGCACCCTTTCGGCCCAGGAGAGCAATTTCGACCTCTCCTCGCAGCGATCCGAAGCGCAGGACGTACTGATGGTACCCGGAAAAAAACTGGACCACAAAGGACTCATCATCAATCCGACACCACACCGCCTGAATATCTATGACGACGGCAGGCTGGACTACTCCCAAGGGATACGGCTGATCGACAAACAGGGGAAATTCTCCAATGACCTTGGGTTCGTCACCGCGGGGAAAACAGGCGTGAAACTCACCATAGACTTCGGCCCGGAAGCCGCCGCCAAGGCCGGTGTGAAAGAAGTTTCGGGCGCTTATGCGCTGAGCATCGGCAAGAAAGGGATCGCCATCACCGGATATGACGAGCGAGGGGCTTTCTACGGCATCCAGACGCTCTGGCAGATCGCCGAGAGCCCGATCGCCGAAAACCTCACGCTTCCCTACCTGGAGATCAACGACTATCCGGATCTCCCCCTGCGGGGCGTAGTCGAAGGTTTCTACGGCACGCCGTGGCCGCATGAGGTGCGGCTCTCACTGATCGACTTCTACGGCCGGTTCAAGATGAACAGTTACCTATACGGTCCCAAAGACGATCCATACCACAGCTCCCCCAACTGGCGGCTGCCCTATCCGGAAAAGGAGGCGCGGAATATCCGCGAGCTGGTGGAGGCCTGCAACCGCAACTACGTCGATTTCTTCTGGGCGATCCACCCGGGGCAGGATATCAAGTGGAACGAAGAGGACTACAACAACCTGGTTCATAAATTCGAGATGATGTACGACTTGGGCGTGCGCTCGTTCGCGATCTTCTTCGACGACATTTCGGGCGAGGGAACCGATCCGGTCAAACAAACGGAGCTGCTGAACCGACTCAACAAGGAGTTCGTGAAGGCGAAGGGGGACGTGAACCCGCTGGTCGTCTGCCCGACGGACTACACGAAACTGTGGGCCAATCCGACACCGAAAGGCAGTCTGGTCGTCTACGGCAACACGCTCGACCCGTCGGTCGAGGTGTTCTGGACGGGGGATGCCGTATGCACCGACATGACCCGCCAGACGCTGGACTGGGTCAACTCCCGGATCAAACGGCCGGCTTTCTTCTGGTGGAACTATCCGGTGACGGACTACGTGCGCCATATCGTGATGCAGGGGCCGGTCTACGGCCTCGACACGACGCTGACGGCGGAGAATGTCAGCGGGCTGGTGAGCAACCCGATGGAGCACGGCGAGGCGTCGAAACTGGCTTTGTACGGGGTGGCGGACTACACCTGGAATATCGGTGCCTATAACCCGATCGACAACTGGGAGCGCGGGATCGTGGAGCTGGCGCCGGAGGTAAAAGATGCATACCGGACGTTCGCGATCCACTCGTGCGACACGGAAACGGGCTACCGGCGGGCGGAGTCGTGGGAAACCGAAACGTTCCGCATCGGGAATTACACCCCGGAGCAGTACGACGCCCTGCTGAAAGAGTTCGAAAAGATTGAGAAAGTTCCGGCCGAAATGGAAGCGGGATGCAAAAACGCAGAGCTGCTGAATGAGCTGCGCCCGTGGCTGGTCGAATTCGGCAAGCTGGGGACGCGGGGACGGAAAGCCCTGGAGATCATCAAGCTGTACGAAACAGGTGACGATTCGGCGCTATGGGCGGCCTATGTGCAGAACCTGATGAGCGAGGACGACCGCAAGGCGTACAACGCCCACAAATCGGGAACGATGAAGCTCCAGCCGTTCTACGAGCATACGATGGATGACATTCTGGCGGCGTTCTATACCAAGATCGCCGGAACCGTACCGGCTTCCTATAAAGGTATAGGCTCGTTCCGCAACCTGGGGACTCCGCAGGCGAAACTGATGTTCGACAACGATTCCACGACCTTCTATACGTCCGGAGTATCGCAGAACGGCAGGAGCTGGATCGGCGCCGACCTGGGATGCGTGCGGGAGGTGTCGGAGGTCAACATCCTCCAGGGGCGTAATTCGAAGGACGATGTGGATTATTTCGACCATGCCATCCTCGAATATTCGGCGGACGGCCATACGTGGCTGCCGCTCACCGACAGCCTCGTGAAGCAATATGTCATCCGCTGGGCGGGCGATCCGGTGAAGGCGCGGTATGTGCGGCTCAAGCGACTCAAGTCGTCCAAAACGAACTGGGCCGCGATCCGGTCGTTCGAAGTCAATCCGGTCAGTGCGGAAAAGCTCGGTTTCCGCATCGATGTGGCGGACTCGCTGGCGGCAAAAGCGCTTTATGCTTTCGACAGGAATCCGGGCACCTCTTTTATCAACAGCGGCGTACTCTCTTTTGAAATCCCTGCGAATACCACGGGATATACCCTGCTGCTGAAAACCAGCCCCTCGGCCCAACCGAAGCTCAGGCAACTCGATGCAAAAGGGACGGTAGTCTCAGAAACGGCCATCGACGCTCCGTTCTTCCAGATAACCGTTGCCAAAGGCGCGGCGAAAATGGAGCTGGAAGGGGATGTGGAGATCTTCGAGATTATTCCGGAATAGTTTAAATAGCACTAAAAAAGAGGCGCTTTCCATGGAAAGCGCCTCTTTTTTTACCCCGTCCCCGTCAGGCTTTCCCCAACAGGTCTTTATTGTTCAGTAGCACATTGACGAACAACAAGATCGTCAGGATCACGATCAGCCACAATCCCCAGCCCCAAGCCAGACGCCAGATACCCATCAATGTGATGAGCATCACGAAAGCGAGCAGGCAGATGCCGGCCAGCCGGATGATCGCTTTGACCTTCTCGCTCACACCGCCGAACACGGCAGGAATCGGCAGCAGCAGGAACAGCACGGCGATCAGGATGTTGAAAACCAGATACACTGCGACGTTGGCGAAGATCCCTTCCCCGAAAATCGAATACATGCTCACCCCGAAACCGCGCGGCCCGCTGATAATAGGCGCCGCACAAAACAGCAGGAGCAGGATAAGACCCGCATAAAGGGTCTGTAATTTTTTGTTGGAGAGAAAATCTTTCATTGGCTTTGGATTTAAAGATTAATGAAGCATGTGCGACCGGAAGGCCGGCGATCCATCTTTGCCACCGGCCGTCTCGTACAATTATAAGAAAAACGATCAAATAATACAAGCTGAACCTCTTTGCCGAGAATAATACCTATACCGCCAACAAAAAATTTAAAGAACAGTCGTCCAAATAACAGCCCGGAGTCGCGGATTTCGACCAGACGGCGAACGGAATAAACCGAACGAAACGGCACCTCGTCCGGCAACGCATCCGGACGTTTTTTTACGATAAACTTTCCGAACGCTTGTTTTTACAAGGATTTTACTACTTTTGGGATTCGAAAACTTAAAAAAACAATTATGGAAGAATTACTCAAGAAGATTGCTGCGGAGATCGCCACTTTTCAGGAAAACGCTATGCAGCAGTACGAAAAAGGCAACAAAGCTGCCGGTACGCGTGCCCGCAAAGCTACGCTGGAACTGACCAAACTGATGAAAGAGTTCCGTCAGGTATCGCTCGAAGAATCCAAGAAATAATTCCGTTTCTCGACGTATACGAACAGCCGGGCCGATTTTCCTGTTTGGAAAATCGGCCCGGCTTTTTTTATGGGTAACTCACCGGCTTCTATTTCTCGCAGCCGTTGGCTGTCTTGCTGGCCTGCCGACCGAGATATAACCTACCTAATGGACTTCGCCGCAGAATGCCTCGCTTTGGCAGGATGATGTAAAGACCCTTTTCGACCCCTGTCCGGTGGGATGGCGGGTGCCCAAAAGCGGAACACCTTCGGACATACCGAACCCCAGCCCTTGGAAAGCATTCGGCAAGGAAAACAGCGTATGGGATGTTTCCGGCGGCCGTACATTTAATTCGGTAATTCACGGGCTTTCCGGCACAGCCTGGTATCCGGCTGCCGGATACCGGCTGTGGTCAAGCGGCGGGTTCAACTTGGTTACTGTCGAATCGGGCTGCATGTCCGCCACTTGCGATCAAGGCGAGGTACATTACCTTTATGCGACGCAGAGCGATGTCAATCCGAGCGGCTGTAACGGAGGTTGGCCGGCTCCCGCTATCGGTTTTCCCGTTCGCTGCGTACGGGAGTGACGGGGATACGGAAGGGGGAGACGCAAAGCAGACCCACCCCGCCCGCTCTTCAGTGCAGCCAACCGGAACACCGGCTCAAGTGAAACAGCCCTACGGCCTCACGATCCGGTTGAGGAAATCATGCAGCGGTTTCATCAACTTGAAAAGCCGCAACGCCTCCGGAATATAGTCTGGACTCGTCACCAAGTCGTCCGGCATATGCACCCAGGCATAGAAGTGGTTCAGCTTGAGGTACTCCGCCGCCGGCGAATCCGCGCTGAACCCCCTCGGCACCCGTTTGAGCACTTTATCCTCGCGGCTCAGGTCGCCGATATGCTTTTTGAATTCCGGATCGTTCACAATGGCGCTGAACTCCTCCCAGTCCGTGTCGATCGCCTGCCGGATCTCGTTCAGCTTGCCCGACATCGCCTCCGGCATGTAAAGGCCGCAGGAGACCACCGACAATCCGCCCGGCTCGATGTGCATATAATAGCACGACAAGGGGCTGTGGCGGTCGCCGTCCGAGTTCATCACCACCCCGAAATGGGTTTTGTAAGGCGTCTTGTCGGCCGAGAAGCGCAGGTTGCGGTTGATCCGGTAGATCAGCTTGGTCACGTCGGGATAACCCAGCGACGGGTCGAACAGGTTGATCCCCTCGACCAGCCTCGCCGCGTTTTCCAACACATTTTCCCGCGCCGCGTCGTAACGCGCCCGGTTTTCGTGGAACCACTCCTTGTAGTTGTTGCGCCGCAGGTCGTCCAGGAACTCCAGCGTCGATTTTTCGATCATATCCTATTTCCGGTTTCGTTGTCTGACAGTTTCGTAATAGGCCGCCCGCTTCGGGTTCATCGGGAACCAGCCTTTCAGCACCCGTTCCTCCTGCTCGAAAACCTCCTTGATCGTCCAGAACGACGAGAAGGCGAACACTCCCAGCAAAGCCGACAGCAACACATTGCCGGTCAGCAGCGAACCGGCCACCCCGAAGATGCCCAGCACAAGGAAAATCCACCAGCACCGCGTTCCCCAGTAGTATTCCGCTTTGACCACCACCGGGTGGAACACGCCGATGATCAGGAAAGTGCATATGCCGATCACCAGCCCCAGCAGCCGGTAGTCCTGTAAAAACTCCATCATGTTTCTGTTAGTGTTTGTAAAGTTAATAAAATGCCGCGGAAAGACTCCCTTTTCAGGAAGATTTCCGCGGCATCGGTTCGGGATAGGCGGCTATTTCTCAGCCGCCCGTCTCTTGTCGTCCTCCAGCAGGCGCGCCGCCTCCTGTTTCAGGTCATCCGCCGACAGGCTTAGCTTTTCGGCAATCCCCGTTCCGCAGCGCTCGTCGGCCAGGTAAAACCGCGCCGCAGCACGCAGGCGGATGAAGTCCGGCACCCCGTCCATCGCCTCGGCCACGTTCGAGATCGTGCGCAGCTGCTCGTCCTCCGGCATCAGGCGGAACAACGCACCCGGCTGGCTGTAATAATCGGTGTCCATCCGGTTGTTGTAATTAAACGCATCGCCGTGCACGGCCAACGGCGGCTCGCTCAGTTTACGGTCGTCCACCGGGCCGTCGAAGCTGTTCGGCTCGTAGTTGACCGCCGGACCTCCGTTCTCGTCCAGCCGCATAAAGCCGTCGCGGTGGTAATTATGCACCGGCACATGCGGCCGATTCACCGGCAGGCTCTCGAAATTGACGCCCAGACGGTGGCGGTGCGCATCGCCGTAAGCGAACAGGCGTCCCTGCAACATTTTGTCCGGCGAAAAACCGATCCCCGGCACATTGTTGGCCGGATTGAAAGCCGCCTGCTCCATCTCGGCGAAATAGTACTCCGGATTGCGGTTCAGCTCCATAACGCCCACTTCGATCAGCGGGTAATCCTTGTGGCTCCACACCTTCGTCAGGTCGAACGGATTGACCTTATACGTCAGCGCTTCGGCCTCCGGCATGACCTGCACGTACATAGTCCATTTCGGGAAATCGCCCTTTTCGATCGACTCGAACAGGTCGCGCTGCGAAGCTTCGCGGTCGTACGCCACGACCTGCGCCGCCTCGGCGTTGGTCAGGTTCTCGATCCCCTGTCGGGTCTTGAAATGGAACTTCACCCAAAACCGCTCGCCGGCCGCATTGATGAAGCTGTAAGTATGGCTCCCGAAGCCGTGCATGTGGCGCAGGCTCTTCGGGATGCCTCGGTCGCTCATCAGGATCATCACCTGGTGGAGCGACTCCGGACTCAGCGACCAGAAATCCCACATCGCGGTATTGCTCCGCAGGTTGGTTTTCGGGTCGCGCTTCTGTGTATGGATGAAATCCGGGAATTTCAGCGGGTCGCGGATAAAGAATACCGGGGTATTGTTCCCCACCAAATCCCAGTTCCCCTCGTCGGTATAGAACTTCAGGGCGAAGCCGCGCACGTCGCGTTCCGTGTCGGCAGCGCCCCGCTCGCCGGCCACCGTCGAGAAACGAGCCAGCATCGGCGTCTGCTTGCCCACCTCCGAAAAAATCGAAGCCTTAGTGTATTTCGTAATGTCGTTGGTCACGGTAAAGGTGCCGAAAGCTCCCGACCCTTTGGCATGCACCACACGCTCCGGGATGCGCTCGCGGTTGAAATGGGCCAGTTTTTCGAGGAACCAAACGTTCTGCAACAGCGCCGGGCCGCGTTCGCCTGCCGTTTCTATGTTCTGGTTGTCAGCCACGGGCTTTCCGCCCTGCGTGGTCAGCCGGGATCTCTTTTCTTCTTTCATGATGATAACGGGTTTAGTGGTTTTCATGCCGTAAAGATAGAAATTATTCTCAAATTAGAATAATTCTATTTAAAAAAGTTGCATTCTGCATTGCAAGATGAAATCGCTATCTTTGGAAGCATCAATTGAAAGTCCAAACTAACACCTACCTTTTATGAGATTTACCCTGATCGCAGCGGCGGCCCTCGTCCTGGCCGGAGCGCCGCTCAAATCCCCGGCCAGGAATACGCCGCAGAAACTGCGCATCATGACTTACAACGTGCGCGGGGGAATGGGCATGGACGACAAGCGGGATTACGACCGGGCGTCGGCCGTGATCCGCGAGCATCAGCCCGACATCTGCGCCTTGCAGGAGCTGGACAGCATCACGGGGCGAAACGGTAAGACTTATGCTTTGCAGGAGTTCGCCGAGCGTACCGGTATGCACGGCACTTTCGCCAAAGCCATCGACTACGACGGCGGGGCTTACGGCATCGGCCTGCTCTATAAAGATGAACCGCAGCAGGTGAAACGCATCGCCCTGCCGGGCCGCGAGGAGGCACGTGCGCTGATCGTCGCCGAATTCCCGGAGTATGTGTTCATGGCCACCCATTTCTCCTTGACCGGTGCCGACCAGATGACCTCCATCCGGATGGTCGACAGTATTGCGGCACTCTATCCGGAAAAAGCCGTCTTCCTGGCGGGCGACCTCAACTTCACGCCGGATTCGGAACAGTTCAAGGCGCTGCGTAGAGTTTCGTACCGCTGAACAATACCAAACTGCAAAGTTTTCCGGCCCACAAGCCGCGGGAGACGATCGACTATATCTGGGGCTATATCGGCGGCGACCGCTATTATCAGGTGCGTGATAACGGAGTGATCGACGCCCCGTACCAGTCGGATCACCGCCCGGCATTCGCCGACGTGACCTTCGGAAATATCCTGCGTACCGATCCCTACCTGCAAAACCCGACGGGGAACGCCATTACGGTCACGTGGCTGACCAACACCCCGGCCTACAGCTGGGTGGAATACGGCACCGATACCGCCGACCTGACCATGGCCCGCACGCTGGTGGACGGGCAGGCGATGGCGGGCAACGAACTGAACAAGATCCGCCTCAACGGCCTGACGCCGGGACAGAAATACTATTACCGCATCCACTCGCGCGAGATCCTGTTCTACGGCGGCTACGAAAAGATATTCGGCGGCACGGCGGTCAGCCCGTTCCACTCGTTTACCCTCCCCGCACCGGGCGATAAGGATTTCACGGCGGTGATCTTCAACGACCTGCACCAATACCTCGGCACGTTCGACGCACTGCTGAAGGTTATCCGGGAGAAAGGCGTGAACTACGATTTCGCAGTGTTCAACGGCGACTGCATCGACGACCCGGCCTCGCAGAAACAGGCGGTTGCCACCCTTTCGTACTACACTTCGGGCATCGGGGCCGAGGACATCCCGGTATTCTTCCTGCGCGGCAACCACGAGATCCGCAACGCCTACTCGATCGGCCTGCGCGAGCTGTTCGACTATGTCGGCGACAAGACCTACGGGGCGTTCAGCTGGGGCGACACCCGTTTCGTGATGCTGGACTGCGGCGAGGATAAGCCGGACGACCACTGGGTCTATTACGGCCTCAACGATTTCGAGGGGCTGCGTAAAGACCAGGTCTGTTTCCTGCAGACCGAACTCTCGTCCAAAGCCTTCAAAAAGGCCGGGAAACGGGTGTTGATCCACCATATCCCGATCTACGGCGAAACGGACAGGTACAATCCCTGCCGGGAGTTGTGGGATCCGCTGCTGAAAAAAGCGCCGTTCGCGGTGTCGATCAATGCGCATACCCACCGCTTCGCCTACCATCCGGCCAATACCGCCGGGAACGGTTTTCCGGTGGTGGTCGGCGGGGGCTTCAAGCCGGAGGGGGCCACGGTGATGGTGCTCCAACGCAAAGGCGACGCAATGACCCTCACGGTCTACGACACACAAGGCAATGAAAAACTCAAGCTCGACTTATAGCGGAGAAAATGAAGAAGGCTGACTTCCTGCGGAAAGTCAGCCTTCTTCATATATGATCCGTTCATATCAATGGACATCACTGCGGCATCGGCGGTGCAGTAAAGAATTTCTTCACCGCACTGCTGTCCGGGTTCTGTCTGGCATACTCCAACATCTTTTGTTGCGTTTCCCGTATAAATCCCAATTCTCTTTTTTCTCGTTCGCCGGCAGAATTTCGTTTATGGCACCCAGGTTCTCCAGCGTTTGAAAGTACCCTTGCACCGTCGCACCCGCCCGAAGCGCCTTTTCCAACGGAATGGTCAAAACGACTTTATCCCCGTCGTATTCTATGAACGAGCACAGAAAAAGATTTTCCGGTCGTGTCAGAGCCGGGGCGGTCTTCATATTGAGCTGCCCGACATATTCCACGAATCGGTTATAGTCATTGACCGTAAATCCCAATTTGACCGCCTCGTCGCACGAAATTTCCGGGGCGTATTTCCCGTGGGAGATCGTTACGAACCGTTTGAGCTTGGCGTCGAAATCCTGACCGATGGCCGACATACCCAAACCAACAGCCAGAATGACTAATACTAAAGCAAAGATTTTTTTCATCGCTATTCGAATTAACACCGCCACTCGAAAATAAACATTTATAATTTAAAAGTATTACCTTCCGGCACTTTTATCAATAATTATCTCTGCGCATCTCCATTAATTTATTGATCCGTACAGGCCGCGTTGCCCGATTTTTGATAACTTTATCGGGAACAACGCGCGTCTATGAAAAAACTATTCTACAAGATAAAGCAATTCGTTATCGACACGATCCGCTTTTTCACCCACGACATCTGGCGGATCAGCAGCATCGACGGCTCGGTCAAACGGGTCGGACTCTACAACCTGCTGAAAAGCTTTATCCTCGCCATCCGCAATATCAGCGGGGCCCAGCTCAACATCCGGGCCGGGGCGCTCACTTACAGCACCCTGCTCTCCATCGTGCCCATACTGGCCGTCCTGTTCGCCATTGCGCGCGGCTTCGGGTTCCAGAACATCGTCCAGAGTGAACTGTTCCGTTACTTTTCAGGACAGGAGGAGTTACTTCGCAAAGCCATGGTCTTCATCGACCAGTCTATCGAGTATGCCAAAGGGGGTATATTCCTGGGCGTAGGGATCATCCTGCTGCTCTACACCGTATTCAGCCTGCTCAGCAAGATCGAAAGCAATTTCAACGACATCTGGCAGATCAAGCGGGGGCGCCCCTACGTGCGGCAATTCACCGACTACCTGGCCCTGCTCATCATCACCCCCGTGTTTTTGATCTGCAGCGCCGGGTTTTCGCTCCTGCTCAACACCGCCGCCGGACAGCAGCACATTATCGGCTGGGCCATCGCCCCGGTGGCCAAAGCTATTCCGTACCTGATCACGATCCTGCTGTTCATCTTCTTATACATGTACGTGCCCAACACCAAAGTCAAATTCGGCAGCGCGCTGTTGGCCGGACTCTTCGCGGGCATCGCCTTCCAGATATTCCAAATCCTCTACATCAGCGGGCAGATCTGGATCTCGAAATACAACGCTATCTACGGTAGCTTCGCCGCCCTGCCGTTGCTGCTGCTCTGGCTGCAACTGTCGTGGTTCATCTGCCTGTTCGGCGCCGAGCTGGCCTTCGCCCACCAGAACGTCAACAAGTTCGATTTCGAACAGGAGGCCAAAAACATCAGCCGCCGCTACCGCGACTTCGCCCTGCTGACCGTCATGTACATTATCGTCAAGCGATTCGAAACCGGCGATTCTCCTTACACGGCAGACAACATTTCCGAACAGTACCGCATCCCCACGCAATTGACCTCGGACACGCTCGACCTGCTGCTCAAGATCGGCCTGATCGCCGAAACCCCCGCCGAGGACGACAAGGTGGTGCCCGCTTACATTCCCGCCCTCGACATCGGAAGGATCAGCGTGAGCTATCTCTTTGAAAAAGTGGACACCTACGGCTCCGAAGACTTCCGGATCGACATCAAGAACGACTTCTGCCGCGAGTGGCAAACCATCCTAAACATCCGCGAGCGGGCATACCGGCACGACAACCCGGCGCTGATCAAAGACCTCTAAACAGCAAGCGCCGTTCGCCATCCGGAAACGGATGGCGAACGGCGCTTCTGCCGGATCCTAACAGTAAAGGGCCACCCCTTCTTCGGCCGGTCGGCCGAAATATCGACCTTATCTCACAAAACGGCCAGGTGGAATACCTTGATAAGCCCCTCCACCACGATCTGAATGCCTACGCAAAAGGTGAAGAATGCGATCATCTTATTGATAATCATACTGCCGGTATTGCCCAGTCTATTAACGATCTTAGGTCCCTGCGACAGGAAAAAATACAATATCAGACACATCAGCACGATAACGAACGCTATGATCGCATAATTGATGGCGCTCCTGATCCAGTCCCCTTTGGCGCTGGCCGAGGCCATCAGGGTGAAAATAACCGAAATGCTGCCGGGACCGATACTGATCGGGAATGTAAGGGGGTAAAACACCTGCGAATTCAGGGTCGACACATGGATCGGATCCACGACCTTTTTCGGTTTGCTGCCGAACGAGGCATCCGAATCGCTGAGCCACTGCAACGCAGTCTTACAGATCAGCAGTCCGCCTCCCAGCTCGATAACCGGTACGGAAAGCCCGAAAAGGGACAGGACGAAATGCCCTATCGCCAGGCTGCCCAACCCCACCAACAGGTAATTGACAAGGATTTTCCGGACGACCGTTTTCCGCTCCTGCTCATCCAGTCCCGACAAAAACCCATTGACGATAAATCCCGAACCCACCGGATTCGCAACCGGAAACAGGGCCATGAACGAGGATATGAACATGAAAACGAAACCTTCTTTTAACATCTCGCAAAAAGTTTATGGCAGCCGGCATCCCTGTCACGGCTTTCTTCATCGAAATGTTTTCATATCAACAACTATTCCAAATCCCCTGGCCCACTTTTAAGCCGAATAACCTCTGTCCGACGAGAACCTGTTGAACTCTGCCTTGCAATCAGCTTCCGGAACAATGGTAGCGACTAAGGATTGTTTCGTGCCGTCAGGAGCGGTGTAAACCGAGAGTTTTTGAACGGTCTGAACGGAAATGTTGTCATAGTCGCACGCATCTCCATCTCCATGATGATGGAACCCGCCCCGAACGGCGGTATAGGTAATGGTAGCTTCAACAGGAACATCCACCCAGGAGGCGGTACCATCCGACAAGACGGTGGCGGCAGCCTGATCCCAAAGCGGTGTCATTTCGCCGGGCAAAGGTTTAATAGCAATGCTTTGGCCTTCAACGGTCTTGGTCAAAGGTGCGGCGGTGCTTTCATAGAAAGAGCGTGCCTGTGCGACGGCTCCTTCAGTCTGACGGTCGTCTTTTAATGCAGGTTCATTCTGTTTGGTACACGACCATCCGACGGCGGACAGTGCAACCAGACCCGCGCATAAGGCGCGGGTACCGGCTTGAATTAAACTTCTTTTCATTGGGTTTGGAATTTAGGTTAATAAATAGAGGGATATTTATGGTGTTCCCTTATTCCGGTTGGCCTTGAATAAAAGCCAAATAGTACCACACGCGAGTGGGTTCAGCTTCTAAATACTTCGTATTCATGTAACTTGGATAACTTGCGATGGCATTAGCAAGTTCTCTTTCCCGTTGTTTTACATTCATCGGTGATGGTATATTTCCTCCTAAATAGGAATTAACACGATTGAATGGCATTCCCATCACCTCGTTTAAATCCTCTTCCGGACGTGCTTTATTGATCGTATCCAGTACACACTGATATTCCATCGGAAAAGTCAGCAACAGCGAGGTATCTTTGCCCGTCATTCCCGTCAGCAAAGAGCGGTCGATACGCATTTCTTTCGTAGCCGCGATAAACGCCGGAGCCACATATCCCGCAATATGGTTGGCATGGACTTTCGTGAGCTTTTCTTTCACTTTACCGTTCTTACCTACGGTAAGTTGCACGTATACCTCTGCGGGTTCATCCTGTGGCAAGGAAAGAGCAAAGACGGTATCGCGTGTGGAGAAGACCAACGGTGCCTGAACCCGTTCGCAAACGGAGCGGTAGAGAGCCTCATTCAAAGAGGCGGGAGAGGTCTGTGCCTGTGCGGTAGTGACAAATAAGCCGCACCCGGCCAGCAGGCTGGCAAGTGATTTTGTGAATGTTCCCATAGTAGTAGAAATTAGGGAGGGCGTTGCCGCCCGGGGGTTAGTAGTCTTTCAAATATAGAGGATTATCTGAATGAATCCTACGAAAAACCCTGTTTCTGACAGATGCAAAACAAAAAACCACGCCACAAAAAAAGCCACCCGAAAGGGGGCTTCTGTGATCCCGCTGGGGCTTATTTGAGCCGAAACCGGGGTTCTACACCACCAATATATACTGCTGTTTTCCAAAGGCATCCTCCGATTACCGGGACGATGTACCACGATTTGGATATGAGCAAAGAACCTCGATTCGTTTCCGTTAGCAAGCTGAACGGACTTTCCTTAATGCAAATATAGCTTTTATCCCGATTTCGACAATCCTCCGGCAACGATTTCTCCGAATTTATGGGGCTTGCAATAATTGTTTCGCAGGACGGTTTCGATGCCCGAACGCGGATAAAGAATCATGCCACCGATGCGGGTATAGGGTATCAATCCCTTGATGCGGTATTCCTGTAAGGCACTGCGGCCGATATGGAATTGTTGCATGACCTCTCCTCCTTCGTAATACCATTCGCCACAAAGTCCGGGCTTATAGGCGGCCTCCATTCAGTCGATACTGGCGGTCGTTTCCGTCAGAGAAGCGACCAGTTCCCGATACTCCGAAGAATGCTTGTCTATCGAAGCCGGCCATTCATACGAAGTATTCATACTAACTTACTTTCATCTTGCTGTCCAGCAACGCCTTTATCTCCGAGGCTTTGTAGTAGCATTTGCGGTCGATAAAGGTGTAGCCGACGAGGCCTCGGTCGCGGTAGGATTGCAGAGTACGTTTGGAGATATGGAGCACAAGGCATACTTCCTGTCCGTCCATTCATTCTTCGCCGTCGGGCGGGTGCATTCGGCGGGTCAGGTGTGCCGTACGTTCGCTCAGTCGCTTTACATGGCCGACAAGGTTCAGTCATGCCGTCTTTTCGATTTCGATGTAGTCGCTCATGGTCGTTATGGATTTAGGTTAAACATTGCCACAAAGAAATACGTGGATTTTGTGACATGCAAACCGTGACCGTTAAAGACCTTGTTTGACCTGTTTTGACCGGGTAAAAGGGTACAGGCTATACGATGCGAATCCCCAAACGCGCGGCCCTACATTTTCAGACCTTTCCTTTTCCTGTCGGTAGCGACCAGCAAAAGGTTGTTCCGTGATTGCGGGCAAGGCCGCCCGCAAGGGCGCTCCGTATAGCCTTGTCCCGCATCCCGAAACAACCGTATCTTTGCGGGCGATAGGAAAAGGAGAAACTGCATATGGCGAACATCCGGGTTTTCGATTTCGGGTATTCCTTTCATACTGAAACATCTTCGGTGAAACAATCCCGGTTCGACTTGGGAGAACCGGTAAGCCCCGGATTTTTCCGGGGCACTTTCCACCCTTTGAAATCATTTTCAAAGGGGGAAAGTACCACTTGCTCTATGCTCTGCGCATAGTACAACCGGCCTACGGCCGGGTAACAGACTGAAGGCATCCGGCCTATCCGCTTTTCAAGCCGCTCTGCCGGCCTTTAACGGATAGCTGGTTACAAAGGCAGGTCGCTTAGGGAAGTGGAAATGAAACCGGCACAAAAAAGCCGGCCAGTAAAAGGTCGGCTGAGAAATATACATAATAAAGTTAGATACGAGTAAAATCGTATTATTCTTTTTCGTATTCCACCTCCCGCACGAAATCCTGTAAAGAGATGCCGTAGAAGTTACAGAGAATCACCAAAGTGGTAATCGAGATATTTGTATGGCCCAATTCAATCAAACCAATATTGACATGTGTGTAATCCGTCACCTTTTCCTGCGTATAACCCCGCTCTAATCGAATCTGTTTTAGGCGTTTCGCTACCGATTTAAGAAGCAGAGTATTTGTTCGTTTTCCTTTCATTTAACAAAGAACAAACGCATATGGATAATTTGTTTCCTACGAATTAATAGGCAAATGAAAATTTATTTGTACTTTTGTCTTGTTGCCAAAAAGCATGAAAGCTCAAAATCTAAAACTATGTTATCTTTGCAGAAGTATAATGATACGGCATGATGCCGTGACTGAATAAGGATAAACATCCTTTGTACTGAACATCGAACTCGCGCCCATCGGAAGATGGTGTTCTGACACGGTACGGAGCTTGTTAGTCCGAGTTATGCCCTGACCGTAAAAGGTTAGGGCTGACTTGGGCGCAAGGGCTGTTCTTGTGTTAAGGGCTCGCGAGGCCTGATGTTCGAGAACAGTACCTGCGCCTTTTTTATGGCCGGGTAAGAGAAAAACAATATCCCAACAATCCCTCATCCGCCATGCAAGATATACCCGCCGCCTCGGAGCGCCTTGCAACCGTTCTGCGTGCTTCCGGCCTTCCCAGCCTCAATAGCCTCGCCCGCAGGCTAGGTCTTAAACGCAGCGAAAACCTCTATCAAATACGCCGGGGCTATTACGGCATCAGCGAAGAGCTTGCTCGAAGAATCCACAACTTGTATCCGCAGTTTTCCGTTACGTGGCTCGTTCTGGGTATCGGGGAGGAAAGGCCGGAGGCTTTGTCGCTCACTTACGATACTACCGTACGGATACTGCCGCTGTATTTCTCCCTTCGGAAACTAAAAGAACAGCCGGCTTTTCCCGACCGGATTATCCAACTTACCGACGGCCTTTGCCCTTCGGCCCGCTATGCAGCCCTGACCGATTCGCATGAATGCGGCACGATAGAAACTATTTTGCTCCTGTGCGACAGGGAAGGGGAACCGGATGAAGAATTGGGAAAATACAGGATATGCGGGTCTATCACCTGTCATCTCTGAACTTGCGTTCCATAGATGCCGACAGCCGGTTGCATCGGAATCTCGCTTTCATTGCGGAACACCAGCGGAAAGTGCGAACCACCGACCTTACGGATGCAATGCTGAAAGAATGGACGGCAGGGAGTTTGGCCGAATGTCTGCCGGAGGTAACGGCTGCACGTTATGCCCTCCCGATTCTTTTCGCTTTTACTCCGGACGACAAGCTGCTTCCGGTTAAGGTTTTTGTTTACACCTACGAACATTACTGTCGCAATGAATCCCACCCGAACGACTGGCTGGACGAGTGGACGGAGCTTCGCTTCGTGCAGTTCCAATACTTGCTGCGGCTTATCCGTTTGGGGCGTGACATCGGAGAGTCGGTACCTTCGTTCGACCTGTTCGACTTCGGGAATTACGACCGCATGGCAGACGAGGCGGCAACCCTTGACCGGAAGGGCGGTTATGTAACATGCTTTCGGTTCTCCCTCACCGTATCGACTTCTATTACGAACCATGTTGACTGTTTCGGTAAAGTTTTGGAACGAACGTAACGGTTGGATTATCGAGATGAGTCATCCAGGCTAATGTCGATAATATTGTTTTATATTGAATCTTTTGGCGAGGTCGTATTCTTTAATATTCGATATCGCTTGTCCTATACCAATTTGCTCCATGCTACGAGCTAAAATAGCACTATTCCTCCCGGATAGGCCCATAAACTTTTCCATTGACTTAATGTTCTTATCCTTTATATTGAGTAAAAAAGAGATTTCACACATTGAAGAAAAATCAAAGTTAGGCTGATTATATTCATCAATGCCTTGCGATAAAAGCACAACACTCACACCCTTAGATCTGATTTCTCGCAACAACTTTTCCAGGATGTCTTGATATTTTTTCTCTTTAAATAATATGTGTGCTTCATCAATCAAGATAACATACCTTAAGGCCTTGATATTGTCCTCCACAGGAGAGTTTTCCATATTCATAAAAGTATTATAAATGTAATTTATGATGAGGAAAAGGGAGGTAAACCGAATAGAATTGGATAAATCCCCAGACAATGAAAGATATAAGTTTGTATTAAAAAACACTGACTCATTTTTGGGGTCGTCAATAAAGATGGGATATCTACTAAGTTCATCCATTATTTCGGTCAGGATATCCTTTTTCTCACCGACCAGCTCCTGTAATTTCTTATTGACTTGTTTCAGTGTTGGATAGGTGCCTCCTTTTTGTTCTAAGAATGCCTCATAGGTTGCTTCTCGTAGTTGGCCTTTTTGTTTAATACCTAAGTTGGAATATTTACATACTATATCAACAAATTTGTCAATGCCCATAGTTCTATTGACTTCATTAACATTATCAATAAATGTTAAGGGATTAACGGGAAACTTCGTGTCTGGAACATTAATCAAGGTTGTCTTGGTGTTTTGGAAAAAAGAGTCGAGTTGTTTGATATCTTCTCGTTTCAGGCCTTTGAAGTCCAGATAAATGAAATTAACATGTCCGTTAGACTGCTCATACATTTGAGAGATAAACTCTAATGCAAATTGAGTTTTACCCGTTCCTGAATTCCCAGCCACCGCTATATGACAATTATTATATATTGAGGTATCATTCAGGTTGAGATATATGGGTTCATTTGTATCTAAGGACGAACCGACCTGAATTCGTATTGGATTTGAGCAATACGATTTCTCAATATGCTGCTGATTATTTTTTACAGCATCTAATGATACATTCAAATCAGTCAACGACAATATCCCTTTCTCTATATATTCGACTAAGAAATCAAAAAACGTATAATTTATGCTATCCTCGAATATTCCATCCAATAACTCCAATCCATGATCTATGTGCAATTTGATATATTTGGGTATATTATCGTCGGTTTTATACAGCCCATAATGCTGACAAATTAAAGCAATAAAAAAATCTCTATATTTAGCTTCGAACAAAATATGATCTTTGTATTCTTTTCCTTTGGAATCATACAATGAAAATTCACTGGTCAAAAATTTCCTACCGGTTTGCAGAGAGTAACCTAAAGCGATTCGGGCAATAACATTCTCTTTTGTACCATAAGGGAGTTTGGTCGTCAGTTTTCTAACCACCTCCTGATTCTGCTCGGATGTTTTGATGTTAATTTGCATTGTAAAGGCTTTTATATATTTCAAGGAATGTATTGGGCGTTGCTTCGATGAATTCCGAGCTATCAGTAGTCGTATTATTGATCAAATATGCCTTACTGATTTTGGATTTTAACAAACAATACTCTTTTTCAGTAAGCTCTTTATTAATCAAGGGAAATATGACAACCTGATTAGACACATTCGGGTAAAAATGCTTTATAATGTTTTCAGCATGTTGCTCGTCAAATTTTTGCATTGGACTGTCAATAAATACCGGAAACTCTATATCGGACTCATCAACTAAAGAACTCAACAATGCGGAAGCGTACATTTGACGCTCACCCATGGACAAGGAACTTTTGTCGATAATTGAACCATTTTTATCGTAAAGTACGATATCAATATCATCCCCCGATAAGCTGATGTCAATATCTACTTTAGTAATAAAGTTCTGTTTATGAAGCAGTAAATTCAATGAGTTGAGCATCTTTTCTCCCAGCGATTTTTTCTTTTCCTCTTTGAATAGGTTTAGAAAGCTTTGAAGCTCAGTTATTAATTGCTTGGTCCGTTGTTCTTTTTCGGAATAAAAGGTGGACTCGTCAATCCGTTTACGAAGGAGTTCTTGTTTTTGCTTAAATGTCTTATTCTGGTTATTGAGTTCGCCTATCTGCATAGATAAGGCTTCTATATCTTTTTCGATCGACATAATTTGGTGATCGAGTGTTTCTTTATCATTGCGCAATTTTGCAACATGCTCATCTTCTGCACTTTTTTCTGCGTCTCTTATTTTTCTACTTATGGAATCTATCTGATTCTTAACAGAAGAATATTCGTTATTGATCTGCGAAAAGGTCTCTTTAAAGCTATGTTTTATGGTGTTTACCAATTGATTAAATTCATTGGCCTCACTACTGGAGAAATCATGTAAGATCTTCACATTGTCCGGAACATCCACTAAATCAGAATAGAAATACTTTTTCACCAATCTCTTAATCTGCTCTTCATAAAAGTCTCTAATACGAACATTATCTATGATTATATTCGACTTTTGCCTTTCGCGCTCAATATCGGCTCTTATAAGATCTATTTTTTCTGCTACATCTTCTTGCCGGAATTTTTGCTCTGAAATTACCCTTTCGTTATGGAGCTGCTCTGAAACGCAGACAAGGATGTCTCCGACAAGGGCAAATGGAATAATGTCAAGTAAATTCCGCAATTTGTCTTGTACATCCGTTTTGGTTTGCTCTAATTTATCTCGGTCGACTTTTAACTTATTCAATTCTTCAACAGACATTTTATCCCCCTCGCGGATAAGTCGTCTTTGAATTTCATCAGCTTCTTTTTCTTTTTGATTTTTTTCATGCCGTAAGTCTTCAATTTGATTCTGCAGGTATATTATCCTCGTGCTTGTTTTTGATATATCGGCACTTAACTGTGATAATTCTTCTTTTTCCTCAGGTTTTGCAGATCGACGGCGATATTCGTCTTGTTTTTCTTCGAGGTTAGCCTTAAGGTCTTCATATTTTTGAATCCCCAATACTTCCGAGTAAGCTTTACTAAGTTGCTGCCTTTGAGCGTTAGAGGCAACTTCTGCTAGTGAGACTATTTTCTCAGCATCAAAAAAGAAAAATTTAGCTATTTCTATAGGTAAGATAAAATCGCGGATAAAGATTTCCTCGCCTCGCTGGTTCTCTTTCGTTAAATCATCAATCAATTCGTTGTGTCGCCCATCAATAAGAACTTCAACTTTATCGGCTGTGCTGGAGATAATGTTGTACGACCGCCGTATTGTGACTTCATTACAGGTTATATCCGGAATTTTTACGTCTGAGAAAGTGATAGATACCGAAAATTCGGTTTCTCCGTCACGATACGCCTTTCTATTTAAGCTATTGGAAATATATTTGGTATAATTCCCTTTATCTCTTATCTCTTTTTCATATAACTCATCAACTTTCTCCATTTGCTTGCCGTAAAGGCACCACACTAAAGCCATGAGAAAAGTAGTTTTTCCAAAGCCATTCTTGCCACTGATGACAATGATATTCTTATCTTTAGACGGAAGAAGGGCTATACGATTAACGCCCTTATATATCCGGAAGTTGTTAAGCTCTATCTCCTTGATATACATTAGGCAATCTCTCTGTTAATGTATTTTTCAATTACTCGTTCCATATCATCTTTCAGACCTCTTTTCCTGTTAAGTAGAGCTTTGTTCTTCTGCATAATGAGAAGTTCCTGAATTAAATCAAAGTCAGACGGATTTTCACATACAGATTTAAGCAGGTCTATTTCCTTCTGTATTTTTTCGGCGTCTTTTTTCATTTCAAATTCTCTTTCGTAAACTCTGTTGTATATATCAGATACTCTGTAATCGAACAATAAATCCCTATGCCATATTACTTGAATAGCAACCAATTCCTGATTATTGATTAGTTCAATTTCCGGATGTTCTTCCTGCATCTTTCGCTGTGCAGATAGAAGTTGCTCCAAAAGTTTAGCTCTGTATTTCGGAGTGTAATTTCCCTGGTTATGACCTTCGTCATTTACAGCAGTCTGTCCATTTCTCCGTGTGGGTAAGCGGTTTTCTGAAATATTCCTTTCATCAAACATACTTGTCCTCAATGCCAATAATGGTTGTAACCAAGTTTGTCCTTTTGCAACCTGAGCTGTTAAAGATTTATCTTCTTTCACAACGGTACAAGTCCAACACCCGAATCGACTTTGCCCACACGAGCTATGGCTTTTATCCGTTACCATTGTAGGACACTCGTAGTCATCCGCACTTGCATCAGAGTAAATCTGAAATAACTTAGAATTATCAGCACCCCAAGGAGAAGTCATCGCATTAATGATATACCAGACTTCTTCTAAAAATAGATCTTTGATTGGCGCATATACGAATGTATTGGGGTGGTGTGGATGCTTAGTTAACCGCTTCCCTTTAATTTGATGCTTTTTAATGGATCTTGCTCGTGTTGCGCTCTCCGAACTTCGAGTGCCGATTAAAATTATAGCCTCGCCATTCTCATCCACTTGTTCTAATATAAATCTGGATGTCGGCTTAATTTTCATTTTGTCCGTGCACCACCTAAATGCATTGTTAGGCACAGGATAACCGCGCCCAATAACATTAATCCAAAATGTATCTTCCAAACGAGGTATAGTCTGTTCTACGTAAACCGGTAGACCTTTCTCTACAGATGCTCGCGATATTTTAGCTAATACATCCCTAACATAATCCTGAATAACAGGGTTTTCAACTAAAGTGTCATTGCAAACGACATGAATTTGTCGTTTCCGCTTGTCTTCCGGTATTTGCAAAAGAGCATACCATACCAACTGTAACAACGCGGTAGAGTCTTTACCTCCGCTAAAACCTATAATCCACGGCCTTAGAGAGTCTTCTATGAGATATTGGTCTTTTATTTCGGAAATTATATGTTGGATACGTTGTGACATGAAACCTTAAATTTGCAGTAAATATACTAAATATACCATTATACAGAACTTTCTCGCAACAAAAGGTAAATTATGTAAGCCTATTTATATTGTTTCCAAGTCGCTCATGATGCGAAAGCTATAAACTGAACCAACGATATGAGATATATTTGTGACTGGAGAAAACGAAGGATAACCACGCAGATATCCCGAATATCCTTAGAATATCTCAAATATCAAAAATGAAGGCACCTCTCTCAAGGTGCCTTCATTTTTTATTCCGCCTCCATCCGAGCCTCGGTGTCCGGTTTCAGGTCGAGCCGCTCGCCGAGCCGGGTCATCTCCCGCAGCACGGCCCCATCGGACAGTCGAGCATAATGGCGAGTCATGTTCACTTTCGTATGGCCGATTTTGGCGATAATGTCGATAGGCATACCATAGTCCAGCGCTACACAGGCAAAAGTGTGCCGGGCGCAATGCGTGGTCAGTTTTTTGTCTATCCGGCATATATCGGACAGCTCCGTCAGGTAAGAGTTCATACGCTGGTTCGAGCAGACAGGTAGCAGTTTCCCTTTCTCGCGGCAGGCCGGATCGTCCGCATACTTTTCCAATATACCATGGGCTATCGGTAGCAGTGGAATCACGCTCATAACGCCGGTCTTCTGTCGGGGTTTGTGTATCCAGAAGTTCCCGCCTTCGTCCTGTCCGATGTCCTCGGCACGTAAATGGTCGGCGTCGGTAAATGCGAGGCCGGTCAGGCAGCAGAAGGCGAATACGTCCCGTACCCTCTCCAACCGTTCGTTCGGCATCGTTTTGGCAAGCATCCGTTCCAATTCCTCTTTTGTGAGGTGGGCTTTCATTTCGGTGACCTCCTCCCGAAGGCTGAGGGATTTCATCGGGTTCTTTTCCATCCATTCGTTCCGGATGCAATAGACAAAGAAGCTACGTAAAGTTTTGAGCAGATTGACGGCTCCATTATGGTGGCAGTTGTGCCGGGTCTGAACGAATAATTGGAATTTCTGAAGATAGACGTAGTTCACGGCACCTATCGGCATGTCGGATTTGCCGTACTCCTCCGCGGTGAACTCCCGGATATAACGGAGCATCAGGTGGAATTTGTTGGCGGTGAGCTGGGTAATCGAAACGCCCACCTCTATCTGTTTCATTTCGCAAAAGGCGGACAGTTCCTCCAGAAACATCCGCGTGGCTTTGCCCGGATTCTGCAAACGGTATTTTATCTCCGCGGCATTACCCTCGTAACCTTCTTTCAGCAGGTCGTTACGGATAGATATAATCCGGGCCCGATAATCGTCCAGATAGGCATTCACTTCGCTGGCATACCGGTTCTTTCCGGTAGCACGCTCTTTGGTCTGGTCCCAGCGGCCGGGGTCGGTAGAACACTGTATATACACGTCCTGCACCAGTCGGTTGGTAGTAATGCGGGCAAGAATGGGAGCCAGTCCGTTCTTGCCGATTCTGGCTTTACGTAAAAAGAAGGTGACTTTGAATGTTCGTCTTTCCATAGCTTTCCGTTTTTCAGGGTGACAAATTTAGTTTCGGAAAGCTGTCGGATTACTATGCAAAAAACACCGTTTCAGTTCTTTATGCTCTTATCCATGGTACACTTTCTGGCCTCGGAGCGTGTACCACGATTTAGGATACGGTTTAACCGGTTTAATCCGCTGCCTACGACACCGCCCGGATAAAGTGCCGTTCGTGGAACAAAACGGATAATAATTGAAAAACAGAGATATACGGCAGATTTGCACCACTAAAAAAGCCACCCGAAAGGTGGCTTCTGTGATCCCGCTGGGGCTCGAACCCAGGACCCCAACATTAAAAGTGTTGTGCTCTACCAGCTGAGCTACGGAATCGATGCCGAATATTTTGTGCTTCCCCAGGGGCTCGAACCCTGGACCCCAACATTAAGAGTGTCGTGCTCTACCAACTGAGCTAGAGAAGCATTTTTTCCTTTCGGCAATGCAAAAGTAGATAAAATTTCCAATCGGACAAAAATTTCGGCAGAAAATTTACCCGATACTACTTCAATTCATAGACGAACTCTTCAACTCCTTTGCGGGTTCTCGGCTGCAACTCCCTCTCGCGCAAGGTTTCCGGCAAATCGTCCGGATTGCCCGGATAGCCCACCGCCATCATCGTCACCGGCTCCGTCACCTCCATATCCAGCCTCAGCATCTCGGCGCACCGGTCCACGCTGAATCCCGCCATTTGGTGCAACACCAGCCCCAGATCCGCCGCCTGCAAAGCCATCGACACATTCGCCGCCCCCACATCGTGCATCCAGTGGCGGTTCGGCTTGCCATTATACGAAAAAACTTTCCGCCCGCACGACACCAGAATGACCGGGGCTTTCTCCGCCCATATCCGGTTCGACTCGAACAGGCAGCCGCACAGCAACCTGTGGGTGTCCGGATGGGCCGAAGTAGCGTAGTAATAACTCCACTCCTGCTCGTTATTGGCCGACGGTGCCCACCGCGCGGCCTCGAACAGAAGCCGCAACTGCTCGTCGCTAACCGGTCTGTCACTGAATGAGCGGGGACTGTGCCGCCTGCGGATCACCTCTGTTAATTCCATGATAAATACCCTGCGAAATGTCTGCCAATATACCTATTTTCTATCAAACCCAGGGCCAATTCCGCCTGAAATAAATTAACGCCCGGATATGGCAAATGGCTGACCGCTTCCGCAAAAAAAATTATATTTGTTAGCACTTACGGAATTCCCCCGACATGATCAAACAGACACTCACCTACCATGCCCCGACCGTCGCCTCCACCGCGAGCCGGATCGACCCGGAGGCTTACGACCGCAGCCTCGAACACTTCGAAAAAGGCGAATACACCGCCGCGCTCCATGCGCTGCTCGACTATATCGATCCGGAGCTTCGCGCCAGATACGGCAATCCTGCGGGAACGGAATTCAAAGTGCCCCACGGCTCGGTCATCGTCGGCATTCGGATAAACGGCAACCGGCTGGAGATCGACGCCCCTTTCCTGGGGCTCCCGGAAAAAGGCCGGATTCCGCTGCTGCGACAGATCGCCGGGCTAAATACCAACGTACTCGACCTCTCCTGTATCCTGCTTCGCGACGGACAGTTCCATTTCACCTACGACTGCCCGCTTGCGCTGACCCATCCGGACAAAGTCTACGACCTCCTTTACGAAATCTGCCGCACGAGCAACCTCTTTTACGACGAATTCGTCAATAAATACGGCGCACAACGCATCTGCGAGCCGGAGGTGAAACCTTACGACGCCGAAACCGTGGAGCGCATCTACAACGAGATACAACAGACTTGCACGGAATGCCTCGACGCCGTGAAAGGGTTCGAATCCGAACAGAAATACGGTTACGCCTGGAACGTGATCGCCAGCGCCCTGCTGGCGATCGTCTATTCCGCCCATCCGCAGGGACAGCTGCTCAACGAGCTGAAAAAGGCGGTCGGCGAACACGACCGCGAAGACATTCCGATCCAGGAGGTGATCGCCAGGGGCAAAGAGGCGGTGCAGAAAATCGCAGGTATCAGCCGGGAACAACTGGCTGAAGACCTCTATTTCGTCGAAACATTTGTATCGGACAAAAGCCGCTCAAACCTCAAAAACATACAGGACAATTTCGAAAAGACCTTCGACAACGCCACCGCCGCCCTCAACTCAGGCGACGCAATGGCCTGCTGCGTGATGATCGTCTATAAATTCTACGAAATGTATTACTACGACAACGTGCAGGACGACGTGAACGCAATTGTTTCGGAGGCATTACGCCGCACCTCGGCCATGCCGTGGGAAGAAGCGGCCCCGATCCTGCACGCTGCAATGAAAAAGATCATGGAAGGAGAGCCGGACACCGGCCGGTTCGATCTCCAGCGCGACGACAAACTGCCGGAAACTATC
This sequence comes from uncultured Rikenella sp., assembly GCA_947627885.1. Classification (GTDB taxonomy): domain Bacteria; phylum Bacteroidota; class Bacteroidia; order Bacteroidales; family Rikenellaceae; genus Rikenella. Next base: position 4,575 of record CANQXP010000003.1, on the reverse strand, counting down.
TTCAAAGAGAGGACGCTGACCGACCTGACTATGTTCTGCGAGGCGGCGATCGCCGACATGGGGGTCGATCCGATGCTGGCCCGCGTAGGGCCGGAGGCGTGGAAATTCCACAAAGGCAGCCCGGAGATCCGGCTGTTCGTCTACCGGCGGAGCTACCTCTTTTGCACCTCGCCGATCAACGTGCTACCGAAAAAAGAGCTGGAACCCGTCCTGACCTATCTGGTGAGCGAAGACCTGCGGCCTTACAAACTGGGCATCGAGGACAACCAAATCTATGTCGCTTACCGGATCCACATTTCGGACCTCTTTTCCGGCTATGCCGACCAAGTCAAGAAGAATATTACCGGACTGGCTTTCAAAGCCGAGGAGCTGGACGATTACCTGGCCGAGACCTACGGCTGCGAGTTGTCGGAATACGCCAAAAAAGACGCGACCTGACCGATACCCGGATGCGATAACTTTTCAGTACATTTGAGTTCGGAAAACAATCAAAAACCACCAGCCATGATCGAAACGCAAAACGATACACGCAACGAAACACTGCGGCAGACAGCCGCCCTGATGATGAACGCCACACGCACGGCCCCCAAGGCGCGCGGCATCGACCACCTCGAAATCGCCATGCTCACCGGCGCGGATATCGCACGCCTTTCGGACAAACTCAAGGAGATGAGCGAAACACCGGGGCGGGGTTTCTTCGCCCGCGACGGGGAAAATATCCGTCAGGCCGGAGCCGTGGTGCTGATCGGAACCCGCTATGCCGTGATGGACCTGAACTGCGGCTGGTGCGGTTTTCCCACCTGCGCGGACAAAGCCCGGCAAGCGCCGCTGGCCCCCTGCGCTTTCAACACGAACGACCTGGGCATCGCTGTCGGTTCGGCCGTATCGGTGGCGGCCGACCGCCGGGCCGACTGCCGCGTGATGTATTCGGCGGGCGTGGCGGCCCTGGCGATGGAGCTGCTGCCGGGCTGCCGGGCTATCCTCGCCATCCCGGTCAGCGCAACGGGGAAAAACCCGTTTTTCGACCGGAAATAGTTCCGGCCGGAGCCTGGAAAGTGCCCGGTTCTACGAAGTCCGGGCACTCTGTTTAGCCTTACGCCCTTTCGGCCGGTGCACCACCCGGAAACCCTGCTGGTCGAGATAGCGGTAGAAAGTCCGCTGGTTCAGCCCCACCGTTCCGCAAATTTCCGCGACCGACAGTTCGCTGCGTTCCGTGTAAAGTTTGAGAGCCGCCTCCAGCTTTTTGCGATAGTCCGCCCGAATACCCCGCGGACGCCCTACCGGTTTGCGGGCCGCAGGGACAGCCGTCGATACCTCCCCTCCCAAACAACACGAAAGGTCATAAAGATGGCTGATCAATTCATACAGCGCCGCATCCTGCATCATATCCCCCGACAGGCGGAACCACGGCTCGCCCAGTGATTTCAAAACCACTCCCTGCAACAACAACCGGCGCACCAGTCCGAAAAGCTCGCCGATATTCCGGCAGATATCCCGTAACCGCAACACGACAATCGTATCGCCCTTTTCAAGTAAACCGAGCAGCCGCTCCAATTCAGCCGTTCCTTCCTGCTCGAAAAACAGATTTCCGCTCGCTACTCCGGTTTCCACGAGCGCCGTAATTCCCCCTTGCAGGTCGTCCGCTCCCGATTTAGGACGGAAATAACCCCGGATAATGCCATTTTTGTCCTCTTTCATAAAACTACTATGTAACAAATTAACAAACAACCAGTTACATAGATAAACCTGTCAAATAAACGTTCGTTTATATATAACTGGCTGAAACAAAGATAATCATAATATTTAAATCCCTTATATTTTTATGACTAATTTATTAGCTTTCTGGCAGATACGATTCGGTTTCTGTCATAAATCATGGTTCGTATTTCATTGTCTTTGAAGTGTTCATTTAAACGAACGCTTTTCGACACAGGTAAATCGTCATGGAAAAGACCGATAGAGCTATAATATTATCTGTCATATTTTTTACTTTGAGCATCATTTTTCCACTAATCCGTGAACCTATGCCTGTAATCGCCTACCTGAGAGTCAGCACCGAAAAGCAACACATTGAAAACCAGAAAGAAGAAATCAGAAAATTCGCCGAATCGCGCAACCTGACGATCGATCGGTGGGTAACCGAGACGGTCAGTGGAAAAACGCAGAACAAAGACCGCAAGCTCGGCCCCCTGCTCCGCCGGATGAACAGCGGCGACACGCTGATCGTCACCGAGATTTCGCGCCTGAGCCGCACCCTCACCGAGATCATGTCCATCATGGGCCGGTGCCTCGAAAAAAACATCATCCTCTACAGCACCAAAGACGGTTACGCGTTCGACAACAGCATCAATAGCAAAGTCCTCGCTTTCGCATTCGGACTGGTGGCCGAGATAGAGCACAACCTGATGTCCATGCGCACCAAAGAGGCCCTCGCCCTGCGCAGGGCCGAAGGCATACACATCGGCAGGCCACAAGGCAGCAACGTCAAGCAACGCATCCTGATCGACAACCGCCACCAGATTGCCGCCATGCTCCGGCAGGGACGCACAGTGAACCATATCTGCCGTACCTTCAACGTCTCGCGCACGGTCTACTACACATTCCGCCGGGAATACCGGCTCCCGAAATAGCAAGGGCGGGGCACCCATTCCCGGATGTCCCGCCCGTTCGATCATGCCCGCTGAATCCTAAAGTTCGTCCAGTTTCACCTCCTTGATCCGCCCTTTGCCGTTCAGGATCAGGATACGCAGGTCGCTCGACGTCGCCCCGTCGAAGGTATAGGTTTCCATCGAACCGTTATTGAGGCGGCTCTTTCCGCGCCACACCGGAATGAACAATCCGCCGCCGCTCGAAAGCTGGATCTCGAACTCCACCGGCGCTCCTTCGTCCCAGGCGATCCCGATCGACGTCGGCTTGGCCCCGCTGCGAAGCTCATACGTTATGTACTGATTCGGAGTCCCATCCCACACCGTGTTGAGGTTGCCGTCCACCGTGTTGGCCGCCTTGTCGTCGTCGATGCTGGCCGACACTTTCGACGCCAGCGAACCTTTCCGTTCGCTCGCGCGCATCTCCAGCAGACGCCCCGCCTCCACGACCGTGAAATCACGCTTTAGCTTGATATCCTCCGACGAAGCACCGACCATCACCGTAAAATCGCCCGGCTCCACCGTCCATTTGTAATGCAGGTCGAGGATCTCCAGGTCGCGCGGATAGAGTTTGAACTCCACTCGTTTGCTTTCGCCCGGAGCCAGGTGCACCCGCTCGAAACCGCTCAACACCTTCTCGTAGGCCATCACCGAAGCGACCTTGTCGTGCAGGTAAAGTTGCACCACTTCGTCCCCCGCACGCTTGCCCGTATTGGTCACCGTGCACGAAACCGTCAGCCCCTGATGCGGCGTGATGACCGTGTCCGACAGCTCCAGATCGCTGTATGCAAACGTAGTATAACTCAGACCGAAGCCGAACGGATACAACGCTCCGTTGACCCTCGCGCGGTGGCTTTTCGGCCCATTCGCTCCCCACGAATCGCTCTGCGCCGAAGGCAGCGTCGGGAAATTGAACGGGATCTGCCCTACGCTGCGCGGAAACGTCACCGTCAGCTTGCCGCCCGGATTGTAGTCGCCGAACAGCACCTCGGCCACCGCCGTCCCCCCGTGCTGCCCCGGATACCACACCTCCACGATCGCCGGCACATACTTGTCCGCCCAGTTGATGGAGAGCGGTCGCCCGTTGATGAGCACCAAAACGACCTTTTTACCCTTTTCCCTGAGAGGCGTAATCGCTTCCAACAGTTGCTGTTGCCGCCCCGGCAGGTCGAGGCTCGACCGCGACTTGTTCTCGCCGCAGGTGCGTGTCCCGCCGCCCAGCACCATCACCACCACATCTGCCTGCGAAGCCACATCATACGCCCGCGCAATACTATCCTTTTCCTGCTGTGTCAGCGGATAGTCCATCAGCTCGGAATCCGGCCAATTGTCGCCCACCAGCTCGCACCCTTTGGCGTAAACCACCTCGGCACTCCCCGCGGCCGCACGGATGCCGTCCAGCACGCTCACCGGTTCCACCGCATTGGGGCCGTAGCGCGCCGTGACGAAGTCCGTCGCCGTCGCATTCGGCCCGATCACCGCAATGCGCCGCACGCTGTCACGACTGACCGGCAGCGTATTCGCCTCGTTTTTCAAAAGCACAATGGATTCCAGCGAAATCTGCTTCGCCACCGCCTCGTTCGCCTCGCTGCACACCTCCGCGTCCGATGCTCTCAGGTCGTTGCGATACGGATTGTCGAACAAGCCGCACAAGAATTTGACGCGCAGGATGTCCCGCACCCGGTCGTCGATCACCTCTTCGCTCAACGCCCCCTCCTTGACCAGCTCGCGCAGCGGCACGATGAACGAATCCGGCGAGCGGAACGTGCACCGCACATTGAGGCCCGCCTCGACCGCCTGCCGCACCGCCTCCTTCATATCTGCCGCCGTGAAATGCTTGGAGTACAGGTACTCCACCGCATCGCTGTCCGACACCACGTAGCCCCGGAACCCGTACCGCCCCCGCAGCACCTCGGTCAGCCAATGATAG
>CANQXP010000002.1 GCA_947627885.1 uncultured Rikenella sp. | reverse complement strand
CCTTTCATCCGACACCAAGCCGATCCGCCTCCCCGCCGGTGTCAGCCTGCGATCCGCATTATCCTGCCGCAACAGTATCCGGTACTCCGCCCGGCTGGTAAACATCCGGTACGGCTCGTCTACCCCTTTGGTCACCAAGTCGTCGATCAACACTCCAATATAAGCCTCGTCGCGCCCCAGCACGAAAGACTCCGCACCCCCCAATTTGAGCGCAGCATTGATCCCCGCCATCAGTCCCTGCGCCGCCGCCTCTTCATACCCCGTCGTCCCGTTGATCTGCCCAGCAAAATAGAGTCCTTGCAACAACTTGGTTTCCAACGTATGGTACAGTTGCGTCGGCGGAAAATAATCATATTCGATCGCATATCCGGGACGGTAGATCTGCACATTCTCCAGCCCCTCGATCTGCCGCAGGGCAGCTACCTGCACCTCCCAGGGCAGCGACGAGGAGAAACCGTTCAGGTAATATTCGTTGGTCGAACGCCCTTCCGGCTCCAAAAAGAGCTGATGCTGCTCTTTGTCCGCAAACGTCCGTAATTTGTCCTCGATACTCGGACAGTAACGCGGCCCCTTTCCCCGGATCACCCCGGTGAAAAGCGGCGATCGGTCGAAGCCCGCCCGCAGCGTGTCATGCACTTCCAACGAGGTATATACCAGATAACAAGGCAATTGCCGCTCCACAGGAACCGGCCGTACCGACGGCAAAAACGAGAATTTCTCCGGTTCCTCGTCACCGTACTGCGCCTCGATCCGCTTGAAATCGATCGTCCGTCCGTCCAGCCGTGCCGGAGTACCCGTTTTCATCCGGTCCACCTCGAAACCCAGGTTTTTCAACTGTTCCGAAAGACCATGGCTCGGCATGTCCCCGGCACGCCCCCCCTCCGCCTGCGCCGTCCCCACGTGCATCAGGCCGTTCAGGAACGTCCCGTTGGTCAGGATGACGGCTTTCGCCCTGAAACTCACCCCTAACTGCGTTACAACACCTTCTACACGTTTATCTTCCTCAGCAATAAGTAACTCCGTGACGCTGTCCTGCCACATATAGAGATTGTCCGTCGAATCCAGCACCCGCCTCCACTCCTGTGAAAACGCGTACTTATCGCATTGCGCGCGCGGGCTCCACATCGCAGCCCCTTTCGAGCGGTTCAGCATCCGGAATTGCAGCGTCGTTTTGTCCGTCACGATCCCCATCTGGCCGCCCAGGGCGTCGATCTCACGCACGATCTGCCCTTTTGCCACCCCGCCTACGGCCGGATTACACGACATCTGCGCCACTTTGGACATATCCATCGTCACGAGCAAAGTCTGCATACCCATCCGTGCGGAAGCGACAGCCGCCTCGCAGCCGGCATGCCCGGCCCCTACCACAATTATATCATATTCGAATCGCATTCTTATCTCCCGTATTTTACGCCCGCCAACAATCCTTCCGGCGCCTTGGCCAGATAGTGGTTTTCCCGCTCCCGCATCTTCGCCGCATCGGTGTCCGTTTTATCCTTATACCCCGCCAAATGCATGACACCGTGGATGATAACCCTTAATAGTTCCACGTGGAACATTACATCATACTCCTCCGCGTTCCCCCTCACCGTATCGATACTGATAAACAGGTCGCCCGACAAAATTCCGCCTTCGCAATAGTCAAACGTAATAATATCCGTATAGTAATCGTGCTGCAAGTACTGCCGGTTGATACCCAGCAGGTACAAATCGCTGCAAAAAATCACATTGATATCCCCCACACGAAACCCCTCCTCCCCGACCGCCGCACGTATCCATGCCGCCACCTCCCGCTTATGGCCCGCAATATTGAACTTCGTATCTTCCGAATTGAACGTAATCGCCATATGCTTTTCTATTTCTAACGCCGGATCCACTGCTCCGGATTCAGGTTGTCACTCTCTTTCCACACTTCGAAATGCAGCGTCGCCTGCTGCCCGGAGGCAGCCTTCGCTACCGTTCCAACCGGACTGCCCTCCATCACCTTTTCGCCCTCGCGCACGAAGACCGATTCCAGGTTGGAATAGATGGTCAGGTACGAACCGTGGCGCACCATCACCGAATTGCCCAGCCCCTGGAAGAAAAAAACCTTCCGCACTTCGCCCGCAAACACGCATTGCACCTCGCTACCCGCCTTGGCCGCCATGTTGATCCCTTTGTTATTGATCTTTACCCCCTTTTGCGTCGGATGGTCGTGCAGGCCGTAACGGTCTACCACCACCCCGTCGACCGGCCGGAGTAATTTGCCTTTTTTTGCAGCGAACCGGGCCGTCAGCGGCCCGGACGCCTCTCCTTTGCCGCCCGTCTTTTTCACATCTTCATTTACCGCCTTCTGCAACTGGCGCTCCAGTTCGGCGATCTGCTTCCGCCGTTTCTCCGCCTCGGTCAACAGTTGTTTCTCCTTTCCCCTGAGCGCATCCTGCGTCTTTTTCAACTGCACACGCTCTCCTTCCAACTGCTCCATCTCGGCCGCATGCTGCTGCTGTAATCCCGCCAGCTCTTTTTTCCGGTCATTCAACCCGGCAACCTCCGCTCCCAGTTTTTTATCGAGCTCCTGCAATTCACCCGCTTTTTTCTGTATATCGGCCCCTATTCGTTTAACATAATAAAGCCTCCGTGCAGCGTCTGTAAAGTCACGCGCTGAGAAGACGAACGAGAGAAAGCTATTATTCCGGTAATTTTTGTAAGCGATTCTGATAAGCGCTGAGTAACTGCTCTTTAGCTCATCATATTGTTTCCGCAGGCGAGTAACTTCTGCAGACTTGACCTCAAGCTGTCCCGAAAGCGCCTCGATTTCCGTTTCGATGCCCCGGACTACCTTTTGCCGGTTTTCCAGTTTGGTACCGACCAATTTCAGATGGCCGAGCGTCACCCCCTGCTCCTTACGCGTGTCGCCGACCAGTTTGTTGATCCGGGCGATCTCAGCCTCGGCCTGTCGGATCTCGTCGCGCACACTCCCCTGCCCCGACACCGTGAGGGGGCAAACCGAAAAGACCGCCGCTGCGAACAGCATTTTCAGGAAACGGTCGGCATATCGGCAAGGTCTTGTCATTCGTAAAGCCAGGATTTATTCTTTCAGCAGTTCCAGCCGCTCTTCGATCTTCTTGCCGTCGGCCCCCGCCTCCAACGCCCGCTGCCAGTACGTCTTTGCCATAAACGTCTTTCCAAGGGCGTAAAGTATATCCCCGTAGTGAAGCAGCAGTTCCGGGCTGTTGGTGGCATCCAGCACCAGCGCCTGCCGCATGAGGGTCTGCGCCTCCTCGTACCGTCCCAATTGATACAGCACCCACGCCTGAGTATCGAGGTAAGTCGCATTTTGCGGGTCGAGTTCGTTGGCACGGGCCGACATCTTCAACGCCCGCTCCAGATCGCGCTGCTCCTCGCTCAGGTAATAGGCGAAATTATTGAGGATCACCGGGCTGTCCGGCCTCAGTTTCAACGCCCGCTCGTAATAGCGGTAAGCCGCCTTACTATCGCCCCGCAGATGGGCCATATCCCCGCAGAAACCGTATGCCGCACTGCAGATGGAGTCGTTTTTGGAATACCGGATCACCTCCTGTGCCGTCCCGATGGCCGCCAGCGTATCCCCCGACTGGAATTGGGTGAACAGCACGGTCATACCCAGCTCAGGATCGTGCGGAAACCGCCCCTGCGCCAAGGCGATATACTTCGCCACCGTGTCCGGCTGCTCCCGGAACTGGGCCATCTTGATCACGTCGCGGTAAAACTTCAGGGGCGCATCCCCCTGCGCGATCTGCCCGGTCAGATAGCGGTGCGCCAGATCGAGTTGTCCGCTGTATATCAAATGTTTGGCATAGAACTCGCGGGCATCCGGATCGTTCGGGGCAGACCGCAGCACGGCGTCCGCCAGCCGGGCCATGTAGACGAAATAGCGCCGGTAAACGTCCGGATAGGTTTTCACATAAGTTTCGAAATACTCGGCCTTGGCTTTGGCCGGATAATCGGCATGGGCGAAAACCGGAACCAAGGCCTCCGGAAATTGCGGCCACATCTCTTTGATCCGGTAGTACTCCGCCAGCGCCATCCTCGGCGCAAGACCCGCGGAATCCAAATCTATGGCCGCCTCATAATTGGCCAGCGCCACGCTGTCCCGCCGCAAAGCCGCCGCCAGTTCCGCCAGCTGCACCCGGAATGACGCTTCGCCGGGCATCTGGGCGCACACCTCCGACATATAGTCGAACGCCTCGCTGTAACGTTCTGTCCGAATCAACGCCTGCCGTTTGAGATCGACCAACGGCGGCCGTATCCCGCCCCGCACTTCGGCCGTGTCGGCCAGGGCCAGCGCCTCTTCCGGACGGCCCGCTTCCAGTTTCAGGACGGCCAGCAGGGACATCGTCTCCAGATCGGAAGGGTCGCGCCGCAAAAGAAGCGTAAAAAGGGTGTCGGCAGCCGCATAATTGCCCGTCACGGTCAGCATCCGGGCATAGTTGTCAGCATAGTCGCGGCTGGCCGTGTCGATCTCATAAGCCCGCTGCGCATAGTGCAGCGCCGCCTTCGGGTCGTCGATCATCCGGGCGATCCCTGACAGCCGGTAGTAAGACGCGGCGTGCTCCGGAACCAGCCGGATCACCGCCTCGTACCGTTTCGCCGCCTCACGCACGGTGCCGATATTCTGTAATTTAATCCCCTCCAGATAGAGATACGATGCCCGTTCCTGCCGTTTGCGCTCCGTCTCTTTCGCCGCAGCGACCGACACGCCCGAAGCCATGAACAGCAGGCTCAAAACCATGTATTTCAAAGTTTTACCCAGCATATAACCCTATTTTACCCCCGTCGAGCCGAAGCCGCCTTCGCCCCGTTTGGTTTCGTCCAGCACCACCGCCTCCTGCCATTCCAGCCGCTGGTAACGGGCAAAAACGAGTTGCGCAACCCGCTCGCCCGGCTGCATTTCGAACGGCTCGTTCGAGAGGTTCACCAACAGGACTTTCAGCTCGCCGCGGTAGTCCGGGTCGATCGTTCCCGGCGTGTTGATCACGGTGATCCCATGCTTGGCCGCCAGCCCGCTGCGGGGCCGCACCTGAATCTCGTACCCTTCCGGAATCTGGAAATACAATCCGGTCGGCACCATCACCCGCTCCAACGGCCTGATAACCATCGGCTCCCGGGTATCGGCCCGCACGTCGAGGCCCACGGCCTGCGGGGTTTCGTACTGCGGCAGCGGATTGCCGGAACGGTTGATCACTTTTACTTTTTCCATAATGCGCTAAGTCTTCGGTTCCCCATTTCGACCTTAAAGGCCACGAGGAGATAGATCAAAAGTAGTAAAAAATTGAGCGCCATGCGTACTCCGTCCGGCAAAAGCGCCGTGGCATACGACAGGCCGAATATGGCCCCGCCCAGCAGGAAATAGAACCCGATCCGCCGCAGGTCGAACGGCACGGGGAAATATTTTTGGCACAAAAAATAGCTCACCACCACCATCAGCAGCATCGACACGACCCGCGCCACCGCCGCCCCGTGGTAGCCCATCGACGGGATCAGCAGCACGTTAATGATGACGGTAATGACCACCCCCAACCCCGTGATATAGATCGCAATACGCGTCTTGTCCGCGGCTTTGTACCAGAACGAAAGGTTGACCAGTATCCCCGCGAAGAGGTTGGCCAGCAACAGGAGCGGCAACACCCCCATCCCGCTCCGGAAATCCGAGCCGACGATATAGGCGAACTCCCGCGAGAAGAGCGAAAGCACTAGAAAAATAGCGATCCCGGCAATGGTAAAATACTTGGTCGCCGAAGCATTGGCCGCCCTGAAATCCTCCTTCGAGAAGCCCTGCAGGAAGAAAGGCTCGGCCCCCAGCGTATAGATCTGCCGGAAGATCATCAGCAAGGCCGCGATCTTGGCCACCGCCGTATAAATCCCCAGCTGCGCGCCGGCGATATCCTCCGGAAGCATGAAATAGATCAGCTGGCGGTCGATAAAGTCGCCCGAAACCCCCATGATCCCCGCCATCATCAGCGGTATGGAGTAGGTGAAAATGCTCCGCAACAGCTTCGGCGAGAAAGCCCCGGACACCAGTTTCAGCGTGTTCGGAAGCAGAAGCAGGAGCGACACCGTGCTGGCGACCAGGTTGGCTGCCAGCACCCACACCGGATTGCCGGTCGCCCCCGGGATATAGGTGTAGAACAGGATACAGCAGCCGACGTTGACCAGCACCCCCGACACGTTGACGACTGTATAGTAAACAGCCTTCCCCTGTTCGCGCAGCGCCGCCAACGGTATCGCCGCGATATTGTCCACTACGATCAGGGCCGTCATCACGGCGATGCACTCAGGCGCCAGCCGCATCATTTCAGCCAGCGAACCGTTGCAGAAGGCCATCACCGCACCGAACAGCAATGCCATAAGCGTGACCGCCCCCCACGTGGTGGTAAAAAGCTGCCGCTTGTCCCCCAAAGTCCGGCATTTGGCCGCATAGCGGAAATAGCCCGTCGCCAGTCCCATGGTTAGCACCACGTTGGCGAACGGAATGATCCCGTACAACAGGTTGACCTGCCCGTAAATGTCGTCCGACATGATCCGGGTCAGGTACGGGGTCAGCAGGTAGTTCAGGAATTTCGCCAGTATCGCGCTGATACCGTACACCGCCGTTTGCGAAGCGAGTTTTCTGAGTAGGTGCGCCGCTGCCATAACCTTTATTCGATCAACATGTTACAACCCCTGAGCTGTGCTCCCTCGATCCGCCCCAGCACCCGGAACGAGCCATCCCCGTATACAATCCCCCTGTCCTGCACCGCCAGAAAAGAGCACGACCAGAGGTTCGCCAGGTCAATAACATTTACCCCTCCGGCCTGCCCCGCCTGCAACGGCTGTAAAGGATTCTGCAAATCCCGTGTCGAGACCCGCATCCACGGCGGACAGCGGAACAGCCCCTCCCCCGCCGAATAGGCCTGCGACAGCAGTTCGGTCATCCCGTACTCCGAGTGTATAGTCCTGACGCCAAACGCCTTGCATAAGGTTTCGTGCATCGTTTCACGTGAAACCTCCCGCCTGCGTCCCTTCATTCCGCCCGTCTCCATCACCACAGCGTCGGGCGGCAAATGCAACCCTCGTTCCGGGGTCGCGGAGAGATATTCCGCATAGTCCAGCAAGGCGAACGCCACCCCGATCAGCAGGATTTTTTCACCCCTTTCTGCCGCTTTCTCCAAGTCAGCGGTCAGTTTGTCGTGATCGTACAGATAAAAGCCGCCACGAGCCTTATTTTGCCCCTGCAACCGCTCCGCCATCCAAACCAGCGACGACCCCGAACGCTCCATGTACGACGGCAGCAAGGCGAAAATACTCCACCCCGCCGCCGGCCCGTAAAAATGAGCGAACCCCTCCGTGAACGAGCGGTCGTAAAGCGCCGACGAAGCGACATAGTGCCGGCTGGTCTCGCTCCCAGTAGTGCCGCTGCTTGTGAAAACGACCTCCGGCTCCTTTCCGTCGGGCCCGCAGTAGATCCGGCGCGTCTTGAAAAACTCCACCGGCAGATACGGAATATGCCTTATATCAGTGACTTCTGACGGATCTATCCCCAACAGGCCGATATACTGCCGGTATGGCTCGCAAGCCGAAGCCTGGAAGCGGAACACCTCCAAAGCCGTGCGTTCGAAACCCGCTTCGGTACCCGTGTCGGTGAAAATCCGGTCTTGCAACGTTTCTGGCATCAATAGAGGTAGTTGTTGAACGGGTATCGCCCTTCGTGTATCTCGCGCACCATGCCGTACAGGTCTTTGCGCAGTTTGTCGATATTGACCCGGTCGCGCGCCGAGATAAAGATGCAGGGCATCCCGCTGTTCCGGGCGATCCAGCTTTTCTGCAACTGCTCCAACGACCAGTTCTCGCGCGTTTCGGGCATCAGGTCGTCCTCGTCTTTCTTCACGTAAGTGTAGGCATCTATCTTATTGAAGATCAGGAATACCGGCTTATCCCCCGCCCCGATGTCGTGCAGCGTCTGGTTGACCACATTAATCTGGTCTTCGAAATTCGGATGCGAAATGTCCACCACGTGCAGCAGCAAATCGGCTTCCCGCACCTCGTCCAGTGTCGATTTGAACGACTCAACCAACTGCGTGGGCAGTTTGCGGATAAACCCGACCGTGTCCGAAAGCAGGAACGGCAGGTTTTCGAGCACCACCTTGCGCACCGTAGTATCGAGGGTCGCGAAAAGTTTGTTCTCGGCGAAGACCTCGCTCTTGCTGAGCATATTCATCAGTGTCGATTTCCCGACGTTGGTATACCCCACCAGAGCCACCCGCACCAGCGACCCGCGCCCACTGCGCTGCGTAGCCATCTGGCGGTCTACCTTCACCAGCTGCTCTTTGAGCCGGGCGATGCGGTCGCGGATAATGCGGCGGTCGGTCTCGATCTCCCGTTCCCCGGCCCCGCCGCGGGTTCCGGTGCCCCCGCGCTGCCGTTCGAGGTGGGTCCACATCCCGGTCAGTCGGGGCAGCAGGTATTGCAGCTGCGCCAACTCCACCTGGGTCTTGGCATAGGCGGTGGTCGCCCGCTGGGCGAAAATATCGAGGATCAGCCGGGTACGGTCCAGTATCTTGATCCCCAACTCCTTTTCGAGGTTCCGGGTCTGCGACGGCGATAGCTCGTCATCGAATATCACGGCGCCGATCTCGTTTTCGGCGATATACTCCTTGATCTCCTGTAATTTGCCGCTCCCCACGAATGTCCGCTTATCGGGATAGGGTAGTTTCTGGGTGAATACGGCCACCGTTTCGACCCCCGCCGTTTCGGCCAGGAAGCGCAGTTCGTCGAGGTATTCCTCCGCCTCGCGCATCTCCTGCCGGTCGCGCACGACAGCCGCCAGCACAACCTTCTCCTTGTCGTTTTCCGCGAGGTTTTCGGTCAATTTTCCTTTTTCCATATAAATAAAAAATAAATAAGGCGGCCGGCACAAAGGCCGACCACCCACAAATTTACGCTTTTTGCGGGAATCGCGCTACTGCGCGGGAATCCGTCCAATCCGGCAATTCCACCCTGCCGTCCACGATCGACCGCCAGTTCGGACGCAATTTATCGGCCAGGCCCATCCGGTAATTGACATCGCCGGTCCACGAATCGATCGCCAGGTCGAGGTACATCGCTTCACTGATTAAAGTTTCCTCCCCGATCTGCAAGCGCACATACCAAACACCGTTCTGCTTTTCGCAACAAACCACCGTGTAGCCGTCTGCATCGAATTTCCTCGGAGTCCAGGCCTGAACGTTCGTCGGTATGACGATGATCTTGGCTTTGCTTCCGTAAAGCTCCGGATTGAGTTTCACGGTAAAGTCGAGCGCCGGAACGATCCTGTCGAGCACACCGGCGGTCCACCGGGCTTCCTCCGCTTTCTTGTCATTCCTGAAATCGGGCATCCCCGGCCCTTCGTAAGGCCCTATCTTTCCCTGATACAAGGCAATATCCCCCTCCGTTGGCGTAGCTACTTTCAAAGCCGCATCGCCGCTCTTCGAGTCGATGGCGAAACTAAGTTTGAAAAAACCGTTGACGGAATCGACACAACTCAAATCCAGAATCCACACGCCGTCGGTATCCTTTTCCGAACTGTTGACGGAAAAATGATCCTTATCGACCGGCAAAGCTCCCCCCATGTCCATCATCAGCCACAGCGGAAACCCGGGCGTGTTGTTGAAATAACCCTGCACCGCACCTGCATTGCTCTCCTCAGGTTGCAAAGTATTGGGCAGGAACTGGAATTTCACGTCTTCCACCCATTTGTCGATATGGGCGGCAGATAAGGCGCCCGCTCCTTCCTGCGCATTCGCCTGAACGCCCGGCATCGCGGCCAAAGCCAGACCCGCCAGCAAAGAGAGGCATGCCCTCTTCAGATTCGATGTGTTCATATGATCAGTTTATTTGGTTTAGAATAGGATCGGACACAACCTTAATTGGAGGTCGTGAAAACGGTATTTCTCCAACGGGAATGCATCCAGTTCTTTTCCAGGTAATCGTAAGAGCCGGCCCGTATAAAACTCTCCCCGGTACGTGCATTGATAGCCAAATCTTCCACGGAGATCTTCAGGTTCTTGTTCCTCTCCGCAGGAAATTCGAAACGGATATACCACATATCGTTATGTTTGTCCAGATAAACCAAGGTGGCAAACCTCCTCCCAAGCAAGGTCGGATTGACGGTCATTCCCCCGACGCTGAAATCAAGCTGCGGTATCAGCAAATCGAGTTGTTCCTCGGTTTGCCGGGCACGCTTCTTTTGCTTATCGTTTTTGTAGGTATAGATAAAATATTCCGGGAAAATGTAACCCTGAAACATAAAGGAATCCTGATTCCGGTTGGTTTCCGACTCCGGCGGAGGAATGGCACCCTTCTCTTTTTGTGTCACTTCAAGAACCGTTTTTCCCGTAGCCGCCTCGATCACGAACTGGAGGTCGAATTTACCGTTGACCGAATCCGCGCAACTGAGATTCACGAGCCATACCCGCACATCGTCTTTCACCTTGTTTTCTACCCGGTTGACGGTAAATATCCTTTTATTCACCGTCAAAGGCCCTCCCATATTGATCATCAGCCACAACGGAAACCCCGTGGTGTTCCGGAATTTATGGATCGCATACTTGCCGTCCAACTGTCCGTCGACATTGCCGGGAATAAACTGAAAATCGAGAACCCGTACCAAGCTGTCCACCATATTCTCCGCCGTCATTCCGCGCAAAGCGGCCTGCTGGGCAACTTGCTGCTCTTGGGAAAGCCACCTTTCCGCCTGTACGGTATCTATCGTACAAAAACAAATGGCTGCGATCAACGCTGCTGACCCGGCCCACCGGTATAATAGTGTTTTCATCGCGAATCGGCACTTGGTAACTGCTTTAAAGATAAGTTATCTGAAGCAATCCTGCAAGCGGTTTCCATTTTTTAGGAATATAAAAAGCCGGAAGTCCGTGCAGGCTTCCGGCTGTCGAATCGGCAAGCGCCGAACCAATACTAATATTCGCGGATATTGCCTTTGTACGTGATCGAGTTCTGGCCGCCCGGATTGTTCTGGTCGAGCGATTTGTTCGAACGTACGCGCAGAGTTGCGACTCCCGTTTTCGAGTTGATGGCGAAGTCGAAGTTCAGGTTGTTCCCGTTATCGGCCACCGCTTTGAGCTTCACGATCCACACGTCCTTTTTCTTTTCGCTGGAAACCCAGTCGTAACGGTTGGTGTTCACACCGGGGCAGTTCACCATATAAACTTCCAGGGAGTTCGGGCGGATCTTGGTGTACTCGTAACGGGTGATGGTGGTCGTACCGGTGTTGTTCTGGATGTATTCGTACGGCACGAACTGGAAGTTCTTGGCCGGCACGACACGGTCGATCAACGCAGCGGTCATCATCTCTTTCTTGGCTTTTTCGGCAGCCTTTTCGGCTTTCGATTTCTTCTGGGCCTGAGCGGAGAAGGAAACGGCCATCAGGGCGGCCATCAGCAGAATTACTTTTTTCATTGCAGTTAGGTTTATTTATTGGTTTTAACGTTTGGTTCCTCCTGTGTATTGGACGCAGCGGAAAAATAAAGGTTTAAAATTGCAACTCTCCCTGGTCGGGAACCAGTCCCGGCATGTCTATCCCCAAATGCCGGTAAGCCAGCGGCGTTACCTCCCGCCCCCTGGGCGTCCGCTTCAGGAAACCCTCCTTGATGAGGAACGGTTCGTATACCTCCTCGATCGTCCCGGCATCTTCGCTCACCGCCGTGGCGATCGTTCCCAATCCCACCGGCCCCCCGCCGAACTTGTGGATGATGGTCGAAAGTATCCGGTTGTCCATCTGGTCCAGGCCGCGGGTATCTATATCCAAGGCGTCCAAGGCGCGCCGGGTAATGTCCAATTCGATCTTCCCGGTTCCCTGCACCATGGCGAAGTCCCGCACGCGCCGGAGTAGGGCATTGGCAATACGGGGCGTCCCGCGCGACCTGCCCGCGATCTCGCCCGCAGCCCGGTCGTCGATAGGTATCCCCAGCACCGCCGCCGACCGTTTGATAATGCCCTGCAAAGTGGCGGTGTCGTAGTATTGCAGGTGGCACTGTATCCCGAACCTCGCCCGCAGCGGGGAGGTCAGCAATCCCGACCGGGTGGTGGCTCCGATCAGCGTGAACGGGTTCAGCTTGATCTGCACCGACCTGGCACTGGGCCCCTTGTCGAGCATAATGTCGATCTTGTAATCCTCCATGGCGGAGTAAAGGTACTCCTCCACGATCGGCGACAGCCGGTGTATCTCGTCGATGAAAAGAACGTCTCCCTCCGCCAGGTTGGTCAAAAGTCCTGCCAAATCCCCCGGTTTGTCCAAAACCGGTCCGGAAGTCACCTTCATGGTCACCCCCAGTTCGTTGGTGATAATGTTGGCCAGCGTGGTCTTCCCCAATCCCGGAGGCCCGTGCAGCAAGACGTGATCCAGCGCTTCGTCCCGCATAATGGCGGCCTTGATGAAGATGGAGAGGTTCTCCACGATCTTGTCCTGCCCGCTGAAAGCGCCGAGCTCCTGGGGCCTGATCTGCTCGTCGAACTCTTTGTCTTTCTCGATATTTCGTATATCGCTCAAACCTTGTATTCCGAATTTACCCCCTAAAGATAATCATTTTTCGCAAATGCCGTACCGAAAACGTTTTTTTCGAGACCCGCCGCCTTTCGCTCCGGAAAACAAAAGAGGTGCTCCCTCATAATGGGAACACCTCTTTTTTTCTCGCGAACCTGGAAAATTACTCCTCTTCGCGCTGCAAACCCTGTACGTAGATAGCTTTCAGCTTCTGCACGCGGTTCTTGACCGACGGCTTGGTAAAATACTGGCGCGCGCGGAGCTCTTTGATGACCCCCGTCTTTTCGTACTTACGTTTGAATTTCTTCAGGGCGCGTTCGATGTTTTCGCCCTCTTTGATCGGCATGATTATCATAACAATCTTTTTTTAGTTTTACATGAATAATTGAAAGAAGCCGGTACTGCAATCCGTTCCCGGTGCGGTACGGTACCCGCAAGGAACCCCCTTGCCGTAATTGTCCATTTCGTTTCGTCTGACAGTTCGAATCCGGTCTTTATCCGAACCCGGATAGATCTTAAAAACTTAACCTCCTTTCAATTCCCCTGCTCTCAGGGAGTTTCGAACCGCAAAGTTAGTCATTTTTTGGTTTACGACGCACTGTCCGATAAAAAATACCGGTTCACTAGTGCCGATTTCATTTAAATATAAAAGAAAAATAAGGTTGATTTAAATTAAAGTAGAATAATAATCGTTGTGAATAACGTGGATAAATTCTTTCGAATAGAGTTGTATAGTCTGTTATCCACATTTCATGGAATAAACATAAACATTTATAAAATTATCATTGACTTGATTTCCTGTGAATTGAATAATGATATCGACATTCGCGTAGAATGAGTTATCCACAGCCGGACAGTCCGGAAAATTGTCCGTAAGTCCGCCGTTCGGGAGTGTGACGGATGTTTACAGAAAACAATAACTTTTTATAGGAACGGAACGGAAAAAGTTCATATGTTTTTTTTCGCGGAATTTGCAACAGGGTTTCCCTGGAAAATTTGAAAATCTTCACACAGCCTATTCACAAAACAGGCGAAAACTCCGGATGCTTCAAATCAGGAGGTTGGATATCCGCAAATGAAAATGTGCACAGGTTTTGCACAGCCGTTCGCCGGGGAAATCTTACCTTTGCAACGGATACACCTCCTTAAACAAGTCTACCGGACCGGATGAAGGCGCCTTATATATTATACGATCCGATGTCGACGCAGGATACGGCTCCGGCCCATGTCCCGTGGAGAGCCACCCCGTGGCTGGATACGGAAACGATGGTTGTCCGGCCGGATACGGCGTGGCTGCTGCATCCGGCCATGTCGGCGTCGGAAGTGTGGGGCACCGGATCGACCGTGTCGGCCGAAATGGAACCGCGCGGGCCGGTCAACCGGGTCAATGAAGGGCCGGAGCCCTGGCAAACCTCGGCGGTCATGGTGGTACTGATCTGTTTTTACTGTTACATCCTGTATCGTTTCCGCCGGGATATGATGAGTTGTCTGAAAAATATCGGCAACACGGAGGATACGCTCACTTTGATGGAGGGGCAGGGTGCCGATTTCGTCTATTTCCTGCGCACCGGCATGGCCCTGGCTATCTTGGGCGGCGCTTCGCTGGTCATGGCATGGTTGGAGATCCAGTTGCCCCGGGTGGAGAGTTATTACCTGTTCTTCGGTGCGGTGGCCGCGTTCCTGTGCGTGGTGGTTTACCGCCGGATGGCATTCGCCGTGATGCAGTGGCTCACGGATGATAAGGAGGCGTTTCGCCAGATCACTTTCATCAACCGGGTCGACATCGCTTTCATCGCAGTCTTCTACACCCCTTTGGCTGTGATCATCGGCGTCAGCGGACGGTTGTTCGAATTGGGTATGATCGTGTTGGCCGGATTGGTCGCTTATCACTTTATCTCTCTATATAAATACTTTAGGATAAGGTCGTTTTCTAAATTGCAATGGTTTTTGTACCTTTGCACCGTCGAAATCCTGCCGGTGAGCTTCATTATCGCCCTGGCAATTCGGAAGAGTGGGATCAATTAATTATAGTGAATACGTTGAAAGTAAAAAAGATACTTATCTCCCAGCCGGCCCCGTCGTCAGACAAATCACCTTTCTCGGAACTTACTTCCAGGCATAAAGTCGAGATCGATTTCCGTCCCTTCATTACCGTGGAGGGGGTTACCGTCAAGGAATTCCGCGCCCAGCGGGTGGATGTGCTGGCCCATACGGCTGTTATCTTTACCTCCAGAAAGACGATCGACAACTTTTTCCGGATCTGCGAAGAGTGCAGGATCGCCGTGCCGGAGGATATGAAATATTTTTGCGTCACCGAGGCGATCGCTTTGTATCTCCAGAAATACATCGTTTACCGCAAACGCAAGATATTTTACGGGACGGCGACCTTTTCCGACCTGATGGAGGTGGTGGGCAAGCACAAAGACGAGAAGTTTCTGGTGGCCCTCTCCGACCCGCACAAGCCGGAGATTCAGCAGCTGTTGGCCAAGGCCGGCGTGAAGTTCACCAAGATTATTTTGGCCCATACCGTACCGGCCGACCTGTCGGACATCGCCATCGAGAAGTACGACCTGGTGGCTTGTTACAGTTCGGCGGACATCAAGGCGTTGCACCAGAATTTCGCCGCTTTGCCGCAAGGGATGATCGTGGCCACGTTGGGCAACGCTACGGCCCGCGAAGCGCTTAACGCGGGGTTGGCGGTGGATATTATGGCCCCGACCCCGAAATATCCCTCGCTGACCATGGCGATCGACAAATATATCGCAGCGCTCAATGGCGGTGCGCCGGTCGAAGAGTTCGGCATTAAAGAATTGCCCGAACCGGTTGTTCCGGCGGTTGCTGGCAAGGGGAAAACCGCTAAGGCCAAATCGGCTTCGGCGGCGGCCAAGGCATCCGTGGGTGGCGGTACCGGTCGGCGGACATCTGCGGCGAAATAAAACGGTTAAATATGATGAATGTGCAAGCCGATTTCAGGGAAAAGGGGCGTTTCACGTTGCCCAAGGCCGAACGGCTTGCCAAACGGAACGAAATAGGACGCCTCTTCATGCACGGAGAGGCGTTTTTGGTCTATCCGGTCAAGTGTACCTGCCTTTTCCGGCCTGTGGGCGGGGACGACGCCCGGAACCGGATGATGGTGATCGTACCCAAGCGGAACCACAAGCGGGCGGTGGCCCGCAATTTGCTCAAACGCAGGATGCGGGAGGCGTACAGGCTCCATAAACAGTTGTTGACGGTTCCGGAAGAGGGGGAGGGCAGGATAGGGGTCGATATCGCTTTTTCCTATGTCGCCAAAGGGGAGCCGCTCGATTACCGTATGATCGAGAAAGCGGTCGTCGCTATTTTGAACAAGTTATGCACAATCCGGAACCAGCAAAACCCCGCGGAAGCATCTGGCGCAGAGTAGCCGCGGCGCCCTTTATCGGCCTGATCCGGTTCTACCAGCTGGCCATATCGCCTTTTCTGCCCAATGCCTGCCGGTTTACCCCCACCTGTTCGCAGTACGCCTTGGAAGCGTTTCGCAAGTACGGGCCGTTCAAGGGCTTTTACCTTTCGTTCCGGCGCATTATCCGCTGCCATCCGTGGGGCGGCCACGGACATGACCCGGTGCCGTAATAATCATCGATTTTGATAAAGTTCCCGCGATAGCGGGCATGCCCGGAGCCACCCCCGGCGGAGGGCTGCACTCACGATGATCGTTTGCCCCCGCTGGCTCCGTGCCAAAAGATTAACCATTAGCCACGAATAATCGATCGTTTTACTGCTCTTCCATCTCCCTGCGTCGCTCTTCGCGGGCTTTCTCAGCCGCCGCCTGAAGTTCGCGCGTCCGCCTCAGCGTGGCCAGCACCGCCGTCAGTCCGTAAACGCCGGTCAGCGCCCACAGGGTAACCGCCTCAGGCACAACGTCCGAAAGGCTTCCCCCCATCGTCCGGATACGCACCAAAGCGTCGATCCCGCTGCTCGAAGGCACCATCCGCCCCAGGGCATAGATCCATTCCGGCATCCCCTCTTTCGGCCACGAAATCCCGCTGACGATCAGGAAAAAGACCGACGTCACGATCAGCATCATCATCGAAGTCTCCCGCTTGCGGAACAAAGCCCCCAGCGTCAGGCCCAGGAAAATGACTGACAGCAGGTAAGGCAGGAATATCAGCAGCAGATCCACATGGTTCCCGTTCATCGGGTAGCCGAAAAACTTGTACTGGAAGCTGAAGATATAGAGCATCAGCGGAATGTACAGGAACAGATAAGCCGTGGCCTTGGCGAACGTAAGCCGCGTGGCCGAGTAGTCCCGGAACTTGCGCCACGTCCCTTTCTCGTACCACGTTCCGCCCACCATGCCGATCCCCACCAGCAGGAGCTGCTGTGCGATCAGGATCAGGACGGGCGGCAGGATCGCCGTGGCGTAACCCCCGTAAGGATTGTAAAGCATATCCACATCGTAAGCCACCGGCATCGCCGTCCATTCGGCCTGCTGCCGGTTCAGGCCGCCCGCCATCAGGGTTCCGACCTGAACCTCCGCGCCCGCAGTCCCGACCACGGCTCCCACGGCTCCCAGAAAATCGCTGTAAAGCAGGAAATAACCTCCGTCGGCGTACAGGCTCACGTGGTTCTGCTCCCCGGCCAATATCCGTTTTTCGTAACCCTCCGGAATATACAGCACCCCGTATATCTTACGGTCGAGGAAGAGCGCCTTGGCCTCGTCCAGGCTTTGTGCGCTGTACCGAACGTCCGCCTGCGGCGTGGCGTCCAGCATCCGCACCAGTTTCCGGCTCGGCGGCGTATTGTCCAAGTCCACCACCGCCACCGGGAACTCCCGCACCACCTGCGGCGCGTAGATCAGCGGGTACAGCGTGCCGTAGATCAGCATCGCCCCGAACAGGATCAGCATCGCGCCCCCGTCCTTGAAGATGGAGATGAACTCGGTTTTCGTTATTTTCCAGAATCGTTTCATGCTTTTAGTCCTTCCCGTAGTATTTCGGGTCGAGCGCGACCTTCTTGAGCCTCGGCACCAAAGCCGCCATCACCAGCACGAACACGCCCATGGCCGCCAGATCGCCCAGTGCCCGCGCCGGTGGCGCGCCCCGCAGGCTCTGCTCGATAAAGAGGTCGATAAAGTAGGTGAACGGAAAGAGTTTCGCCAGCGCCGCGATCGTCGGGTACATCCCGATAGCCGGAAAGGTCAGGCCGCAGAACGAGAGCGACGCCGTCGCCAGCCCCCCCGCCACGGAGAGCGAGAAGCGCATATTGGCGCTCACGGCCACGAGGATCACCCCGATAGCCATATAGGCGAGGATCACGAACAGGTTGCCCAGCACCAGTATGATCGCCTCCTGCCCGTGGAACGGCATTCCCATGAAGCGGTAGAGCAGGGTGTTCATAAAGAGGGACAAGAGGGTGAAGAGCAGGACGTACGGAGCCAGTTTGGCCGCCAGCGCACGGGTGATGCTGCCTCCCGCCGTGGCCACCCATGCGGCCGCCGTGCCGTTTTTCAGCTCGCTGCCCACCACATAGACTGTCACCACGCTCACGGTGATGACCAGTGCGAGGAACAGCAACCCGGGCAGCAGGTAATAGGCATAGCTGCCGTACGGGTTGAACAGCACATGTTTTTCGAATGCGATGGGGTAGGCCATGGCATACCCTTTCGCCGCCGGAATCCCTTTGGCTCCGAGCAGCTGGGTCTCCACGCCGATGTTGAAGGCTTGAAAAACAGTCGTAATGTCGCGTTTAAGCAGTCCGGAGTTGAGGATCCTCGCCCCGCTGACCTCGGCGGAGACCTGCGCTCCCCCGTTCCCGGCCAGCACGTCGGCCTGCAACCCTTTCGGGATGACGATCAGGGCATTGGTCAGCCCCTGCACCATGGACTGCCGTCCCTGCTCGATGCTCTCCACGTGGACGGCTACATGGGCCGTAGGGGTCGAATTGACCATCCGGATCAACTGCCGCGACAGTTCGGTCTTGTCGCCGTCGAACACGGCCACGGGCAGGTTATGCACGGTTCCCTTCCAGAACATCAACACGTACAGAACGGTCATCGTCACGGGTATGATAATGGCCGCGGTGACGAGCATCCGGCTTCGTCCGAACCGCCTGATCTCGCGTTTTATGCTGTCTCTGAATAGTCCCATTACGGTTGTCAATCGTTCGGTTATTTGTACTGTTGGATTTCCGGCGGCGAGCGTTGCGAACCGCGCAGCCCGGAACCACCCCCGGCGAAGGGCTGCAAGCATCCCTCGCTGGCTCCGGCCTGGAAGCCTTTTAGTGACATTTTCTTGCTCGCGCGCCTTGGGAAATCTTGTTTCGACAAGCCTTGGCTTGTCGAAACAATTTCCCTCCTAAGGCGTGGCGCGCGGAGTTCGAGGCAACTGCGCTCCCGCGCGGGGCCGGGTGCTCCCGGCGAGCTGGCGATGCTGCGCACCGCTTAACATTTAACCGAATCGTTATAAACTGTTGTAGTCCACCGTCACGGTCATCCCCGGACGGATATTGTCGATCCGGCCCGCCGCACGGGCGTGCACCTCGAAAGTCTTCACGTCGAACTCCCCGCTGGTACGCGTCGCCGCCCAGGTCGCATACGAAGCCTCCGCCGCGATGTAGTCCACCGTCAGCTCGTAAGTCTTGTCCAGCGCCGGAAAATAGCCCATGAACTTCGTCCCCATCCGGATCTTCGGCAGCAACGTCTCCTTGATGTTGAACACCACCCACGTGTCCGATAGGTCGACGACCGTCACCACCGGATAGCCCGTTCCCACCAGCTCGCCGTTCTCCGACACCACGCTCGACACTTCGCCGTCCACCGGCGAGAACTGCCGCGTCTCCGTCACGTACGATTCCACCTCGCTCACCGCGCCCCCGGCCTGCTCGACCATCGCCTTGGCCGCCGCCTTTTCCTCCCATTGAGCTCCTTCCGTGGCCATGTTATAACCCGCTTCGGTCGCGGCCGCCGTCGTTTTCATCGCTTTGAGGGCGGCCTGCGCTTCGTCCAGCTTCTGGGCCGGAACGACCCCTTGGTCGTATAGGTTCTTGACCCGGTCGTAAGTCTTTTGGGCCAAATCCAGCCCCGCCAGCGATTGCTGCCACATCTCGTACGCCTGCCGGATCTGTTGTTTCCGCGCACCGGCGTCCACCTTGTCCTGCATGGCCGTCGCCGCCGATTTGGCCGCCTCGGCCTGCGTCAGCTTGGCGTAGACCTCCGGCGAGCTGATGCCGTACAGGAATTGCCCTTTGCGCACCGCCTCGCCCCGTTTCACGGTCAGGCTGTCCACCCGTCCGGGCACTTTGGACGATACTTTGTAGCTGGTCGCCTCCACCGTGCCCTGCATGATGTAAGGTGCGGGCTTGAGCACGAACCAGCCGATAAAGGCCACCACCGTGATGACCGCGATGATAATGAGCGTAATGGTATATACTTTCGATTTCATTGTCCTCTGTGGTGTGTTTGTGGTTATTCGTTACTTATGATCTGGAAATCCTGCTGGCGCATGTAGCTGCCGAGCGTTTCCGTTTCGCCCGCCAGGGCCAGCAGCTGCGCCAGCGTCACGTCGAACGTGTAGGCCGCCGCCAGTCGCTCGACTTTGGCTTTGGCCAGGTTCAGCCGCGCGTCCACCACGTCCGATGAAGGGGCCATCCCTTCGCTGAACGCTTTGAGTTTGGCGTTCAGGTACGATTCCGCGAATGCCACCGACGCCCCCAGGGCGTGCACCTCCGCCGTCGAGCTTTTCAGCTGGTTGTATAATTTTTCGGTCAGCGTCATCAGGTCGTTCTCCGCCTTGACCTGCATCACCTCCACCTGCCGCACATCCTTTTTGGCCGCCGCATGTTTGTATTCGCTGCTCAGGCCGTCGAAGATGCGCAGCTTGACCCCGGCGCCCACCACCCAGCGCGGCGCCATGTCCGTCAGTTGCCAGTCCCAGGCGTTGACCGCCCCCATGGCCGCCACTTCGGGCAGGAACGAGGCCCGCGCCGCCCGCACCCCCTCCTGCGCCAGCCGCCGCGTCAGCTCCACTTGCTTGAGGATCGGGCTGTTCTGCTTTACCTTTTGCCGGTAGTAGGAGAGCGGCCTGAGTTCGTCGATGATGAACAGGGCCGTGATCGGCAGGTAGTCTGCTGTCTGGTTCAGCGAGGCGCCCAACGCCCGGTTGACGGTTCCGATCTGCAGGGCCGCCGCGGTCTGCTCCCCTTCCGCCTTGGCGAGGAACATCTCCGCATAGAGCTTTTCGGTCGAAGCGATCATGCCGTTCGCCTCCAGCTTTTCCGCATCGTCGAGATGTTTGCGCATCCCGGCCGTCACCTCTTTCCGCACCCGGAGGACATGGTGGGCCAGCGAAAGCCCGTAATAGCGTTCAACGACCTCCGCGAAGAGGTCGGTTTGCGCTTTGAGTGCATTCTGGTCGCTCTTTTCGATATCGATTTTGGCCGCGTTGACCGCCGCATTGATCTTGCCGCCCATATACAAAGGCAAGACCACCGAAGCCCCTACCACGGCGAACTGTTGTTTTTGGAGGGTCAGGCTCAGGTCGAGCCCTTTGGCGGCCTGGATAATCTCCGGCGGAATGGGGAAGGGGAGCGGCAGTTGCCCTATATATTGCAGCGCGGCGTCCTTTTCAGCGTTCAGGTCGAATGCCTTAATGTCTTCCGACATATAGGTATAGGCCGCCGACACCCCCAGTTGCGGCATCCGGAGGCCCCAGGCCGATTTGCGGCGGTCGACGGACGCTTCGCGCGCAATGCGCTGGGCTTCCAGCGCCGGGTTCTGTCGGTAGCTGAGTTCGATGGCCTCCTGCAAGGTCAATACCCGCGTGCTGTCGGACAGCGGGGGCGAAGAGCTTAAGCCCTGAGCGGATGAGGGAGGGGTTCCGCCGAGCAAGAGTGCGATACCCGCACCGAGGCCCAAGGTCGCTATCTTTCTGTTTATCTGCATCGTTATGCGTTTTTTGTATCGCAAAGGTAATTCCTGTAGACTGACCCGCCAAAACGTTGGCGCAGGCCGCTTCCGGGTCGGTCGGAAAGCAAGATAGGAAGAATTCAGCAAATTTGATGCAATTTTATTTGGCACGGAAATTGTCCAAAAAATACATGCAACAAACCAATAATTTACCAACCGTATTTAAATTCCAAAACCATGAAAAAGTTATTCTTATCTATTCTGATGGTATCGCTGGTCGCTACGGCGATGGCGCAGGACTACACGAAAAAAGAGGTGCGCGACGCCAAACGGACCGAGCGCCAGCAGGCGATGGTGCAACAGCTGACCAACTCCCTCAAAACGCATAACTTTACCTTTTCGGCTTCGCAGATGACGCCGGAGTTCGCCGGGCCGGAGAAGGCGCTGAACCAATGGAACAATTACGTTTCGGTCTATCCGGGCTATCTGGAGGTGAACCTGCCGTACGTTTCGGTAGCGCAGAATGTGACCACGATTCCCAAGCGGATCGCGATCAACACGGCGCGTTTCAATTTCTGGGAGGATATGAACAGCGGCTCGCAGTGGACACTGGTGTTCCAGACCGAATGGGGCGATGTCAAGTACGTGTTCCACCTGAACTACGATATCGATAACGGCATGGCTACGCTGACGCTGGTGCCGAACATGGGAAACACGGTGGTGTATACGGGTACGATACAGTCCAACTAAAAAGATATAGTGTATCAAAAAAAGAGCGTTGCGGTTCGAACCGCAACGCTCTTTTTTTGATCGGCGTATCGACAGGCTTATTCGAGCACGAAATTGATCGGTACCTGCACGTACACGCGTACCGGCTTGCCGCGGTTCTCCCCCGGTTTCCACTTAGGTGCGCTCTGCACCACGCGAATTGCTTCTGCGTCGATTAATTTGTCCACCCCGCGCAGTACGACTACATGCGAAATCGACCCGTCGCGTTCCACGACGAACTGTACCGTGACTTTACCTTGTGAGCCATTATCGATGGCTGCCGGCGGATAAACGATTTGTTTACCGCACCATCTTGCGAAAGCATTCACGTCCCCGCCCTGGAATGTCGGCATTGTTTCGGCGATAATCACCGGCACATCCTCTTCGATTTCGCCTTCACCGGTGTAAGTCCCCCCGAACCGGGTGACGTCCACAGCCAGGTCCTGGGTAACGTCCAGGTCGAGGATGTTGACCGTCTGTTCGATCTTGGCGTCGTTCTTCACCACGTTGAGCAGGTCGGAGAGCACGACGGCCTGTGTCTTCATCGGTGCCGGCGGACGTTTGTCCTCCTGTACCGTCACTTCGGTCATTTCGGTCTCGACGGCGACCTTCGGCTGCTCGACGATCTCGATGACCCGTTCTTTCTGGCTCCAGCTGAACATGCCGATGCACGCAGCCAAGGCCACGATGATACCGATCTCCAGGAAATAGCTCCGCTTGTTCTCCAGGTCGGCTTTAGGTGATTTTTTGAGTTCCATATGGTTAGCAGTGGTTAATGCGTTAAGTGCAGGGATATGGTTACCGTTACAAAGCTATGCCTTTTATTTGGAAAATGCAATACCGGGACGGGGGGATATTTGGCGGATAAAAAATTTTGTCTATATTTGTGCTGCAAACGGGGGATTAGCTCAGTTGGCTAGAGCGCTTGCATGGCATGCAAGAGGTCACCGGTTCGACCCCGGTATTCTCCACCCGGCCGTTTTTAACGGATATATGCCGCTTTACGGGACTTTCCCGTAAGGCGGTTTTTTCTTATCTTTATCCTCGCATGGATACTAACGTAAAAAAGTGGCTTTCAGGTATGTCGCCTGCCGAACTGAAAGCGGTGGCGGCTGAGGCGGGGCTCAGGCCTTTCGCCGCCCGGCAGATGGCCGACTGGCTCTATAAAAAGCGGGCGGACGGGATCGATTCCATGACCAATCTGTCCCTGACGGCGCGGCAGCGGCTGGGCGAGCTGGGGTACGTGGCCGGCCGGATCGAGCCTTGTGATGTGCAGGTGTCGAAGGACGGGACGAAAAAGTACCTTTTCCCGACGCTTGGGGGACGGTATATCGAGGCGGTCTATATCCCGGACGGGGTGAGGGCCACGCTGTGCGTGTCGTCGCAGGCGGGGTGCCGGATGGGCTGCCGTTTCTGCATGACGGCGCGGCAGGGGTTCCAGCATCACCTGACGGCGGGAGAGATCGTCAACCAGGTGTTGGCGATTCCCGAATCGGAAAGGCTGACGAATATCGTCTTTATGGGGATGGGCGAGCCGATGGACAATATCGACAATGTGCTGCGGGCGATCGAGATCCTGACTTCGGACTGGGGACTGGCGTGGAGCCCGACGCGGATTACGGTCTCTACGATCGGGGTGATCCCGGCGATGGAGCGGCTTTTGCGGGAGACGAAGGTACACCTGGCGGTGAGCCTGCACGACCCGTTCGACGAGGAGCGGCGGGAACTGATGCCGGCGCAGAACAAGTACCCGGTGCGGGAGGTGGTGGCTGCGTTGCGGAGGTTCGATTTCGCGCACCAGCGGCGACTGAGTTTCGAGTATATCGTGTTCGAGGGGGTGAACGATTCGCCGCGGCATGTGGAGGGTTTGGCGCGGCTGCTCAAGGGGCTGGACTGCCGGATCAACCTGATTCGTTTCCATGCCATCCCGGACAGCCCGCTGAGGGGGGCTTCGCCGGAGAAGATGAAGCGCATGAACGGGGCGCTGAATGCGGCGGGGATCACCACGACGACGCGCTCTTCCCGGGGCGAAGATATACTGGCGGCCTGCGGCCTGCTTTCCACCCTGTCCCAAAAATAAATCTTTATCCGTACGTTAATATTTCAACTTCGCGTACTGTACTGCCCTCTTTGGAATTTCTGCGGCGAGCACAGTGAGCCGTGCGGGCCGGACGCCTCCCCACGGGAGGCCCGCAACCGATGCTGCCAGTGAGAGCAAAGCGAACTTGTTCGCTTTGCCGAACGGCGAGGAGGAAAACAAGCAGCGCAGTTAACCCTCACAAGTTCGGGGCGAACATTCCGTGCGTCCGGCCCGAATAGAACTTTGACCCTACGGTTTTTGGAATCAAGCAGGAGGGTACTGTTCTTTTTGTTCTCCCAAAGGCCCCTTGGGGCTTTCTAATCTGTAACTATCCGTTTCTGCGGCGAGCATAGCGAGCCGCGCAGGCCGGAGCCACCCCCGGCGTAGGCCTGCAACTGCGCTGCGCTTGTTGGGCCCCGCTGGCTCCGGCCTATGTGTAACCCAAAGCTAAGGCTTGCAGAGCTTAAGATCGGGTAGTTACAGCCCGGATGCCTAACGAGCCCGCTTTTTGAAAAAAGCGGCTGTTTACTTTAACCCAATGCTAAAAACCGTAGGCTTAAAATATTTCGGAGAGGATGCGCAGCGAGTTGACGTTGTATATCGCATCCGTGTGGAAACCGTAAAGATCCGTGAGCCGTTCCAGCATCGACACCCGTTGTTCCCGCGCCAGTCCTATCCCCGCCAGCTCCTCCGCCAGACAGCCGTTCAGGGTGTGAAACAGTGTCGCTTCCGCCGGAGGCATCACCAGCGTGTGCCGCGGCGGTTCGGAAGTGTACGTCCCGTTGCGGTAGTCCAGCGAATAGCCCGACTCATAATTGTCCTGCGGCGCATAGCCCATATATTCCGTCAGCCGCACTAAAAACCACAGGTGGAAATTGGCGACCCCGTCGCCCATGGCGTCCAGCTCGGCCACCGATTCCTCTACGAAACGGTACAGTCCCGGATCCGGCTCCCCTTCTTTGATGAGCCGGTACAGCAATTCCGACAGGAACAACGCGATCGTACTCTTGACGATGTCGAACGGCATATCGCTCAGGCAGAATGCCATCTGCGGCTGTTCGATATTGTGCAACTCGCCGCGCCCTGCCCAGGCATCGAAATCGAGGATGAACAGCGGCTGGTAAAGCCCCCGCCCGTTGTTGTTGGCGCTCAGCTTGGTGATGTAGCTGCGGCGGCCGTACTGCGCGGTGAAGATATGGATAATGAGTTTCCGTTCGCCGTACTTCATCGAGTGCAGCACGATGCCGCGGGCCTTGTAACGGCCCCGCGGCACGGGCACTTTCTGCCCTTTGCGCGGCGGCGTCTGGGTGGGCACGCCGGACGGAAAAGCGGGATTCTCAGCCATGGTTATTTAATGGTTCGATTTATTTTACGTTAGGTTGGAGAGAACTGCCGCTTTTTGTAAAAAGCGGCACCAAAAACTTTTGAGCCAGCTACGCTCTTCCTTAGTCTGCCGAAGTCCTTCTATTTTGGCGGGCGGAATGGGGTTTAAAGCCCTCCGGGCCAACCCCATTCGCCGCGCCAAATATGAGGCTGTGATAGATTTAGGATGCGCCAGCATCCTCGAAAGTTTTTCCGGTTCTCGTTACCGCAAAGCGGTTTCCTCCTCGCCGCAAGGCAGAACGTGCAAGCCCGCTTTGCTCTTGCTGGCAGCGTCGGTTGTTCACAAAGAGAACAGTACTCTCAAACCCTAATATAAATATCGAACGATTTAGATTACAAATGGGTCAGGAATTCGATCAGTTTGGCCGTGGCGCGGCCCCGGTGGCTGATGCTGTTTTTCAAGTCCAGCGGCATCTCCGCAAAAGTCTCCGTGTAGCCCTCCGGGCGGAACACCGGGTCGTAGCCGAACCCCTCCGCACCGCTCCGCTTCGTCGTGATCTCCCCGTTCACGATCCCCTCGAAAGTGTACTCCTTGCCGTCTAAAATGAGCGCGATTACCGTGCGGAAACGCGCCCGGCGGTTCGATTTTCCTTCCAGCCGTTTGAGCAACAGCGCCATATTGTCCGCCGACGAATGTCCCTCACCCGCTCCGTTCACCGCCGCGTAACGCGCCGAAAAGACCCCCGGCTCGCCGTTCAGCGCCTCCACCTCCAGCCCCGTGTCATCCGCGAAACAGTTCAGCCCCGTTTTTTCGTAAATGTAACGCGCCTTCTGGAGCGCATTGCCCTCCAGCGTCGGCCGGTCTTCCGGAATGTCCTCCGTGATCCCGTGGTCCGCCGGGGTCGAAAGCTCGGCCCGGCTGCCGATCATAGCCTGTATCTCCTTCAGTTTATTGCGGTTGCCCGTAGCAAAGACGATTTTCATGGTTCAGTCCGATTATGATGCTGTAAAGTTAACGAAAAATCGCTATCTTGCAGGTTATAATAATCCGAACACCTATGAAACACACCTCCGAATGGGTCGCCCTGATGGCATTGGCGGCCGTGATGCCCCTGTCGGCGGCGGCCAAAGGCAAAAAAGCCGCTCCGGCCCCGGTCGACACCTCCGCAAAAAACTTGCCGAACATCGTATTCGTGCTGACCGACGACCTCGGGATCGGGGACATCGGGGCTTATGGGCAGCGAACCATTCCGACCCCCCATATCGACTCGCTGGCCCGCGCCGGGATGCAGTTCATGCAGCACTATGCCGGTTCCACCGTCTCGGCGCCCAGCCGCGCCGTGTTGCTGACCGGTAAGCATACCGGCCACTCCGGCGTCCGCGGCAACGACAGCCGCAAGCTGGAGGACGGCACCGTTTACGACTATTCGCTGCCGGCCGAAGAGGTCACCGTGGCCGAAATACTCAAATCCAAAGGCTACGCCACCGGGGTGACCGGGAAGTGGGGCCTGGGCGGTTACCCGGAGGAGGGAGGCGCCGGGAACCAGGGCTTCGACTATTTCTTCGGGCACCAGGCGCAGGTGGACGCCCACCACTACTACCCGAACAAGCTGTACGAGAACGGCACCAAGATCGAGCTCGACGGCAAGCAGTATTCCGATGAGCTGACCACCAAAAATGCGCTGGCATTCATCGATCGCAGCGTCGAAGCGGGCAAGCCGTTCTTCCTCGAATTCGCCACGACCCTGCCGCACGCCGAGCTGGTGCTGCCGGCCGAGGAGATCAAGCCGTTCGAAGGTAAATTTCTCGAAACTCCTTACCACGGCGACTGGTATGGCTCGCAACCCACGCCGAGGGCCGCTTTTGCGGCGATGGTCAAGCGCATCGACGACAATGTGGGACGGCTGGTGGCCAAGCTGCGCGAGACGGGGCAGCTGGAGAATACGATCTTTATTTTCAGCTCCGACAACGGAACGCACGTCGAGGGCGGTCACGATCCGAACTACTTCAACAGCAACTCCCTGTACCGCGGCACCAAACGCGACCTGTATGAAGGTGGCATCCGCACGCCGTTCATCGTGTCGTGGCCGGGGCATATCCAGCCGGGGGCGGTGAGCTACCACGTGTCGGCGTTCTGGGATTTTCTGCCGACGGTGTGCGAGATCGTCGGGGCCGACGTGCCCAAGGGGGTGGACGGCATCTCGATGCTGCCGGAATGGACGGGCAACGGCGAGCAGCCGAAGCATGACTACCTCTATTTCGAATTCCACGAGCAGGGCGGCAAACAGGCGGTGATCCGCGACAACTGGAAGCTGATCCGGCTGAATGCCAAGCAGCTCTCCAAAGATCCGTCGAAAGTGCGCTATGAGCTTTACAACCTTTCGCGCGACCCGAAGGAGCTGCGCAACGTGGCTTCGGAATATCCGGGCAAGGTGATCGAACTCAAGGAGATCATGGACAAAGCGCGCACGGAGTCGCGAAATGCGGCGTGGAACTTCTAAATTATCGGAGGTTGTGCGGGTCACGACGGCCTATTTAGGCAACATCCAGTATTTCGGCAAGCTGGTTTCCGGGGCGCGGATCGAGGCGCACGAGAATTTCCAGAAGCAGACCTACCGCAACCGGGCGGAGGTGATGACGGCGGCGGGGGTGAGGCCTTTGACGGTGCCGGTGGTGTGGGATCACCGGGCCAAGATGCCGATCCGCGAGGTGCGTATCGACTACACGTTGCCGTGGCAGCGCGAACATTGGCGCACCCTGAAAGCGGCTTATGCGGCGGCCCCGTATTTCGACCATTATGCCGAAAAGCTGGCGCCGTTCTATGACGAAAGCGGCTACCGGCCGGAGTACCTGTATGACCTGAACGGCGATCTGACCGTCCTTTTGCTCAGGCTGTTCGGCTTCCCGGATGCGTTGCGCCACACGGAGGATTATGTCCCGCCGGCGCCGTTGGACTACGCGGCGGCGGAAGGGGATTTCCGGGAGATCATCTCGCACAAGCCGCGGCTGTGGCGGCCTGACCCGTCGTTCTCCGCGCCGGAGTATTACCAGGTCTTTGCCGACCGGGTGCCTTTCGCGCCGAACCTGTCGGCGGTGGACTTGCTCTTCTGCGAGGGGCCTCGTGCGGGGGAGATGATCCGGGAAAGTGTGATTTTGATTTAGCGGCCGGCCCGCGATCTCCGGGGGCAGCCCAAAATCGAGAAAGCGGAGTAGCTTAAGCCTCCGTGGCAACGGGCTGCCCGATCCTGACGGATCGCTATATGTGCCATTTGAGGCGACTCCCGGAAAATAGAATTAACCCGAAACCAACCTGAACGATACCGATGAAAACCATTTTTGCCCTGCTGGGAGCCGCGTTGATGCTCAGCTCCTGCGGCGACACCCTCAAACTGGCCGACAAAGGCCGGAGCGATTACCGCATCGTGGTGGCCGCCGATGCCGACAGCCTGACGCGGCTGACGGCCGAACGCTTCCAAGCCTATTTCCGGCAAATTTCACAGGCCGAGTTGCCCATCGTGACCGATGCCGAGGCGACCGCCGCCAGGGAGATCGTTTTCGGACGCTCCAACCGCATTGCCGAAGATAGCGCCAAAATGGCTGACCTGGGGCAGGACGGTTATGTGATCTATACCCACGGGCCGACGCTCTATGTGGTCGGCAATACCCCGCGCGGCACGATGAACGGGATGTATACCCTGTTGGACGACTACCTCGGCTGCCGGAAATATTCGGCCAAGGTGGAAGTCATTCCGCAACGGGAGAAGGTGACTCTGCCGGGGCATATCTACGACCGCCAGGTGCCGGTCATCACTTTCCGCGACACCTACTATCGCGGGGCCAACGACCAAAGCTATATCGACTGGCACAAGCTGAGCCACGACTCGACGGGCGGCAAGCCCGACTGGGGTTTCTGGTGCCACAGCTTCGGGCAGTTGCTGCCGGCGGAAGAGTATTTCAAAACGCATCCGGAATACTTCGCTTGGGTGGGCGGCAGCCGCGCCACCACGCAGCCCTGCCTGTCGAACCCGGCGGTACTGGAGATCGTGTGCGACAACCTCGCCGAAGCGATGGCCGCCAAACCGGAGGCCAAATACTGGTCGGTCAGCTCGAACGACAATTTCGGCTACTGCCAGTGCCCGCTGTGCGCCGAGGTGGACTCCATCGAGGGCAGTCCGACCGGCAGCGTGATCCGTTTCGTCAACAAGGTGGCCGAACGGTTTCCGGACAAGGTGATCTCGACGCTGGCCTACCAGTATTCGCGGGCCGCGCCGAAGGTGACCAAGCCGCTGGAGAACGTGAACATCATGTTCTGCAATATCGAGTGCAACCGCAGCCAGCCGATCGCCACCGATTCGACCAGCGCGTCGTTCCGCCGCGACATGGAGGAGTGGGCGGCGCTGACCGACAATATTCTGGTGTGGGACTACGTAATCCAGTTCAAGAACCTGGTCAGCCCGTTCCCGAATTTCCATACCTTGCAGCCGAATATCCGGTACTTCGTGGACAACAACGTGGTGGCGATGTTCGAGCAGGGGAACCGCGAGGCGGGCGGCGAGTTCGCCGACCTGCGGGCCTACCTGATTTCCAAACTGATGTGGAACCCTTCGGCCAATGCCGATTCGCTGATGAACGACTTCCTGAACGGCTACTACGGCCCGGCGGGGGTGCATATCAAGGAGTATATCAACCTGATTACCAACAACCTGATCCAGAGCGGGAAGGGGCTGAGCATTTTCGGCGCGCCGACGGACGGGGCGGACAGCTACCTCTCGCCGGAGAATCTGGCGATCTACGAGGGTTGTTTCGAGCGGGCCGAAGCGGCGGTGGCTAAGCGGCCGGAGTACTTGGAACGGGTGAGGATCGCGCGGCAACCGCTGCGCTACGCGGAGTTGGAGCAGACGAAGCTCGACCCCTACGGGCCGCACGGTATCTATGTGAAGGC
This sequence comes from uncultured Rikenella sp., assembly GCA_947627885.1. Taxonomy (GTDB): domain Bacteria; phylum Bacteroidota; class Bacteroidia; order Bacteroidales; family Rikenellaceae; genus Rikenella. The sequence goes on along the minus strand of CANQXP010000002.1, from coordinate 54,022 downwards.
CGCGGACGGCTCGTGGAAGACCAATCCGGAGTACACGAAAAAGCTGGAGGCTTTCGTGGCCCTGTGCAAGCAAGAGGGGGTGACGCGCCTATCGGAGTGGCACACCACGCCGGACGAGTACCTGGAGATGATGAGCCGCATTTCGGTCGTGCGGCAGGAGGGGAACCTGAGTTTCGAAAAGCCGGTGGCGCTCTCCCCGGCGCCGCACCCGAAATACGACCGGGATGCGGACAAAATATTGACGAACGGCATACACGGCAGCAACGACTACAAGATCCAGTGGCTGGGCTGGGACGCGCCGCGGCTCGAGGCGGTGGTGGACTTAGAGTCGGAGCAGCAGATCGCCAAAGTGACGGCGACTTATTTGCAAGTGCTGACGGATTGGATTTTCTTCCCGAAAAAGGTGACGTTTTACGTTTCGTCGAACGGGGTGGATTACCATCCGGCGGGGATGCAGTCGCAGCCGGAGGTGGATCGGTCGGTGGCGGTGGGGTCGCGCGATTTTTCGAGCGCGATAGGCCGAAAGGGACGCTACGTCAAGGTGGTGACGGACGGGGTGGGGATATGTCCGCCGTGGCATTTGGGCGCGGGCAGCAAGGCGTTCGCTTTTATGGATGAGATCATTGTGGAATAAGGTACGGGGAATGCCTGTTCCGGAGTGTCCGCGGCTCCTTCGCGTGGCTGCGGGCAGGGTGAAAGGGTAAATTCAGCGGTCCGCCGGCGGCTCTCGATGGGTCGCCGGTAATGTTTCAGCCTGCGCAGTTGGTTCCGCGCAGGCTTTAGGGATAGAGGCCGTGCGATATGACACGCCCCGGGCTTCCGCAACAACGCGACGGGCGCGCTGGGGAATCCCGGCGGCGAGGGGTCGATCTGGTCGGGATCACCGGCGGCGAGCGGCGTGAATGCCGTGCGGCCTTTGTTCAAATTCGACACAGTCGATCCCGATGGTACAACGAACCGCGGCAACGGCTTTCCGGTGCGGTGCCTCCAAGCATTTACCCGGCATTTCCCTTTTTATCGGTATTTCTTTACCGGGCCTTGTTTCGGCAGAATGCCGCCGTATTTAATTCTGCAAAATGGCCGCCGGCCCTTGAAATGCTACGCGGTGGTAATAAAAGAAGGGGGACAAACAGATTTTTCTGTGTGTCCCCCTTCTTTTATAAATACATCGCCGGCGTCTTATTACTTGGCCGACTGCGGCAGCGCCTTGTAAGCCTTCAGCCCCGATTCCAGGAAATTGATGAAGCCGTTGACGTTCAGGTCGTACGAACGCGGCGTCACCAGCGGCTGTCCCTCGTTGTCCAGCAGCACGTAGTACGGCTGCGCGTTGATCCCGAACCGTTCGATCTGGAACGTCGCGTTGATCTTGCCCAGCGTCTTGCGCACCTTGCCGTCCGGCGTGGTCACCCAATCCTCCTCCGGCAGTTGCTTTTTGTCGTCCACGTAGAGCGCGATGATCACATAATTGTCCCGCAGCAACTTCTGCACCGTCGGGTCGCTCCACACGTTCGCCTCCATCTCGCGGCAGTTCACGCAGCCGTGTCCCGTGAAATCGAGGAACACCGGCTTGCCCACCGCTTTGGCATATTCCATCCCCTCGTCATAGTCGAAGAAACCTTCCAGTCCGTGCGGCAAATGCAGGAAATCGCTGAACTTCGGCGCTCCTCCCTCGATCTTCGAGCGGTCGAGCGACGAAACGGCCCCGGCGGCGGAAGAGCCTCCCCCGTTATTGGCGGCGAGGTTGAAGTCTAGCGTCGAGATTGGCGGCAGGTATCCGCTCAGCGCCTTGAGCGGCGCCCCGAACATCCCCGGAACCAGGTAGACCACGAACGAGAAGGTGATGATTGACAGGAACAGCCGTTTCACGCTCACGTATTTCGTATCGCTGTCGTGCGCGAACTTGATCTTGCCCAGCAGGTAGAAACCCAGCAAGGTGAAGATCACGACCCACAGGGCGATATAGACCTCGCGATCCAGCAATCCCCAGTGGTAGGTCTGGTCGGCCACGCTCAGGAACTTGAGGCCCAGCGCCAGCTCGATAAAGCCCAGCACCACCTTGACGGAGTTGAGCCATCCGCCCGACTTGGGCAGGTTCTTGAGCAGCGACGGGAAGAAGGCGAAGATCGTGAACGGCAGCGCGAAGGCCGCCGAGAAAGCCAGCATCGTGAAGATCGGCTCCCAGATGGCCCCCTGCGTCGATTTCACCAGTACCGTCCCCACGATCGGCCCGGTGCAGGAGAACGATACCAGCACCAAGGTCAAGGCCATAAAGAAGACCCCGATCAAGCCCCCCTTGTCCGCCTTGGAGTCGCTCTTATTGACCAGCTTCGACGGCATCGTGATCTCGAAAGCCCCGAAGAACGAAGCGGCGAAGATCATGAAGATCAGGAAGAACAGGATGTTCGGCAGCCAGTGCGTGGCCAGCCAGTTGAAGATGTCGGCCGTCACCGAGTCCCCGCCCACGAAATAGGTGATCAGGATAATCGCCGCAATGGGAAGCGTGTACAAAGCCACGATGGAGATCCCGTAGAACGAGGCCATGATCCGCCCTTTTGCCTTGTTGTCGCTCCCTTTCATAAAGAAGCTCACCGTCATCGGCACCATCGGGAAGACGCACGGCGTCAGCAACGCCGCAAAGCCCCACAGGATCGCCTCGATAATGATGCTCCAGAAACTCTTGTTCTCGTTCTGCTGCAACCCTTCGAACGAAGCCTCGCCCGGCGCGGCCACGCTGTCCGCAGCGATGGCGGCGGCGCCTGTCGAATCCGGCGTCACCATAATGGCGTCATCGGCCACCATTTCGCCCGTCGTGTCCGGCGTGGCGGGCACGTTGATGTCAGCAGCGGCCGGGGCCGCAGGGGTGATGGTCACCGTAAAGTCCTCGTCGGTCGGCGGGAGGCAGCTCTCGTCATCGCAGGCCTGCCACTCCACGTTCCCTTTAATCGTGATGGGTTTCCCGGCAGCCGCAAGCTGCGGCGACACCTTGAATTTCTGCACGAATTTAGCGGACTTGGCGAAGTAGCCGATCTCCATGCCGAAGATCTCGTCCTGCACGCGGGTCGGTTTGGTCACCTGCACGATCCCGCCGTCGAGGGTCACCCCGGTCGGCAGGTCGAACGTGAAGGTCGTCGCATTGGGCCCCCCGTCGTACGGTCCTATGTCGTACATGTGCCAGGCCCCGCTGATCGTGGCGATCATCTCCACCTGCTGGCCCGAAGCGCCGAATTTCCAGCTCACCGGGTTTTCGACCTGCGCGGAAACGCTTGCGATGCCGAAGGCCCCCAGCAGCAGGGTGGCGATCAAATGTCTGAATTTCATAACGTTGCTTTAGAGTATGTGAATAGGGTATTGGTCTTGCTTATTTGGCCGCGATCTTGGCCCACGAGTCCTTGAGCCCCACCGTGCGGTTGAACACCGGCACGCAGTCGCCCTTTCCGTCCGCAGCGGCGCCGGTGTCGGCGCAGAAGTAGCCCAGCCGTTCGAACTGGAATTTCTCGCCGGGCTGCGCTTCGCCAAGAGCCGGTTCGCACTGCGCCCGCACGACTTTCAGGGAATCCGGGTTCAGGTTGTCGAGGAAAGAGCCCCCTTCCGGCACGTCGTCGGGACTTTCGACCGCGAACAGCCGGTCGAAGAGCATCACGTCAGCCGGCACGGCGTGTTCGGCCGACACCCAGTGGATGATTCCCTTGACCTTGCGCCCGTCGGACGAGCCGCCGCCCAGCGACAGCGGGTCGTATGTGCAGCGCAGCTCGATCACCTCGCCGGTGTCCGGGTCTTTGACAACTTCGTCGCATTTGACCAGGTAGCCGTAGCGCAGGCGCACCTCGCCCCCCGGCCTGAGCCGGAAGAATTTCTTCGGCGGCTCCTCCATGAAGTCATCCCGCTCGATGTAGAGTTCGCGGCTGAATGGCACGCGGCGCGTGCCCGCCTCCGGGGCTTCGGGATTGTTGACGCATTCGAGGTATTCGGTCTGCCCTTCTGGGTAGTTGGTGATGACCACTTTCAGCGGGTTGAGCACCGCCATGCGTCGCTGCGCGGTCTTGTTCAGGTCTTCGCGCACGCACCACTCCAGCAGCCCTAAGTCGATAATATTGTCCCGCTTGGCCACCCCTACCTTTTCGGCGAACATGCGGATGGATTCCGGGGTATATCCCCGCCTGCGCAGCCCGCTGATGGTGGGCATCCGCGGATCGTCCCACCCCGTCACGTGCCCCTCCCTGACCAGTTGCAACAGTTTGCGCTTGCTCATCACGGTATAGGTCAGGTTCAGCCGCGCAAACTCATACTGGTGGCTCGGATAAATCCCCAGCTTTTCGATGAACCAGTCGTACAGCGGCCGGTGTACGTCGAATTCCAGCGTGCAGATCGAGTGGGTGATGCGTTCGATCGAGTCGCTCTCGCCGTGGGCATAGTCGTACATGGGGTAAATACACCACTTATTCCCCGTCCGGTGGTGTTCGGTGTGAATGATGCGGTACATCAGCGGGTCGCGCAGCAGCATATTCGGATGGCCCATGTCTATCTTGGCGCGCAGGACTTTCTCCCCGTCCTTGTATTTCCCTTCGCGCATTTCGGCGAACAGCCGCAGGTTCTCTTCGACCGTACGGTTACGGTAAGGCGAATCGGTGCCCGGCTGCGTCACCGTCCCGCGCCCGATGCGGATCTCCTCCTGGTTCTGGTCGTCGACGTAGGCCAAGCCTTTCTGAATCAGTTCAACAGCCCATTCGTACAGCTGTTCGAAGTAGTCGGAGGCGTAGTGCTCCTCGGCCCATTCGAACCCCAGCCATCGGATGTCTTCCTTGATGGAGTCGACGTATTCCACATCCTCCTTCACGGGGTTGGTGTCGTCGAAGCGGAGGTTGCATTTTCCGCCGTATTTTTTGGCCAGCCCGAAGTTGAGGCAGATGGATTTGGCATGCCCGATATGCAGGTAGCCGTTGGGCTCCGGCGGAAACCGGGTCTGCACGCGGGGCTCGCCGCCGGCGATGGATTTCTCGATGATCTCTTCTATGAAATTCAGCTTTTCGGTGCTTTCCATTTTTTTTCTCTACGTGTTTATCTATCATGCAAATATACGGCTTTTTGTACGTACCCGCACCGCACTGTCGCTTTTCTGAAGAAAAGCTCCGCAAAAGACTTCCGAGGATGCTTTCGCATCCTAAATCTATCACAGCCTTAGTTTTGGGGCACGGGAGCAGCGGCCTTGGACTAATAATGGCTTAGGGCCGCCGTTCACCGTGCCCCAAAGATGGGGACTTCGGCAGACTAAGGAGTAGCGTAGCTATCTCGAAAGTTCTTTGGTTCTTTCTTTCAAGAAAGAACAGTACCAGGCGGAACAGTGCAAATAAAAGCCGTAGTTTTGCAAGGATATAAAAACCGGAAAAGAGATGAGAAAGACCACCATCGAATTGGAGAATATGGAATTTTACGCCTTCCACGGGCATTACGAAGAAGAGCAGGTAGTGGGTAACCGTTTCCGCGTAGACCTCAGCTTCGACGTAGACGGCGAGCAGGCCGCCCTGACCGACGAATTGGAAACTACCGTCAGCTACCTCGACGTGTACCAATGCGTCCGCGAGCAGATGGAGATCAAATCCCGCCTGCTGGAACACGTTTCGCGGCGCATCGCCGAAGCCCTCCGGGAGCGGTTCCCCGCCATCCTCGCCCTGCGGCTGAAAGTGTCCAAAATGGCCCCCCCCTTAGGCGGTCAGGTTGAGAAAGTTAGCGTAATCACAGAGGGATAATGAATTGACAGGTAAGACATTAATTAATTGTTAATAAGTTTTTGAGGCAGTATATCCCGACATGGAAAAAGGGATTACCTTTGCATGAAGATTCAAAAATTTTTGTCCCATATTCACCACCATGCAGGAACTTAAACAATACACCTACGAGGAGGCTGTGGCCGGCGCCCGCGACTACTTCGACGGCGACGAGCTGGCCGCCACCGTGTGGGTCACCAAGTACGCCCTGAAGGACTCGTTCGGGAAGATCTACGAAAAATCGCCCGAGCAGATGCACGAGCGTATCGCCTCGGAGCTGGCGCGGATCGAGAAGAAATATCCCAACCCGATGACCAAGGCCGAGATACGCGAGCTGCTCGACGGATTCAAATACGCCGTGCCGCAGGGCGGGCCGATGACCGGCATCGGCAACGACCTCCAGATCGCCTCGATCTCGAACTGTTTCGTGATCGGCCATGAGAAACCGGCGGACTCGTACGGCGGGATCATCCGTATCGACGAAGAGCAGGTGCAGCTGATGAAGCGGCGCGGGGGCGTGGGACACGACCTGTCGCATATCCGGCCGACAGGCTCGCCTGTGCTCAATTCCGCCCTTACCTCTACGGGGATCGTGCCGTTTATGGAACGCTACTCCAACTCCACGCGCGAGGTGGCGCAGGACGGGCGCAGGGGGGCGCTGATGCTGTCGCTGTCGATCAAGCATCCCGACGCGGAGCGCTTTATCGATGCCAAACTGGAGCAGGGCAAAGTGACCGGGGCCAATGTCTCGATCAAGGTGGACGATGAGTTCATGCAGGCGGCCATCGACGGGAAACCCTACAAACAGCAGTTCCCGATCGACTCCAAAAACCCGATGTTCTCAGGTGAGATCGACGCGGCGGCGCTGTGGAAAAAGATCGTGCACAACGCCTGGAAATCGGCCGAGCCGGGGGTGCTGTTCTGGGACACCATTATCCGCGAGTCGGTGCCGGACTGCTACGCCGACCTCGGTTTCCGTACCGTTTCGACCAACCCTTGCGGCGAGATCCCGCTCTGTCCGTATGACAGTTGCCGCCTGCTGGCGCTGAACCTGTACAACTACGTGGATAAGCCTTTCACCAAAGAGGCTAAGTTCGATACCGCCAAGTTCAAGAAGCATGTGCGCAAGGCGATGCGCATGATGGACGACATCATCGACATCGAGCTGGAGAAGGTCGAGGCAATCATCGAAAAGATCAGCAAAGACCCGGAAGACGCAGATATACGCAGGGTCGAGCGCGAACTGTGGGAAAAGATCCGCCGCAAAGCCACGATGGGGCGGCGCACCGGGCTGGGGATCACGGCCGAGGGCGATATGCTGGCGGCTTTGGGGCTGCAATACGGCACCGACAAGGCCACGGAGTTTGCGGCGGAGTTGCAGAAAACGCTGGCGATAGAGGCGTACCGCGCTTCGGTGGAGATGGCCGGGGAGCGCGGCGCGTTCGAGATGTACGACGCCAAACGGGAGGAGAAGAACCCGATGATCCTGCGCATCAAGGAGGCCGACCCGAAGCTGTACGACCTGATGGTGAAGCAGGGGCGGCGGAACGTCGCGATGCTGACCATCGCGCCGACGGGGACCACGTCGTTGATGACCCAGACCACGAGCGGCATCGAGCCGGTGTTCCTGCCGGTCTACAAACGGCGTCGCAAAGTCAATCCGAGCGACAAGAGTGTCAATGTGACCTTCGTGGACGAGGTGGGGGATTCGTGGGAGGAATATAATGTGTACCACCACCATTTCTTGACCTGGGTCAAGGTCAACAAGGGGCTGACCGACGAGCAGATCAAGAAGCTCTCCGACAAGGAGGTCGATAAGCTGGTGGCCGAATCGCCGTACCACAACGCCACCTCGAACGACATCGACTGGGTGGCCAAGGTCAAGATGCAGGGGGCCATGCAGAAATGGGTCGACCACTCGATCTCGGTGACGGTCAATCTGCCGAACGACGTGAGCGAGGCGCTGGTGGACGAGGTCTACAAGACGGCTTGGCGGTCGGGTTGCAAAGGCGTTACGGTTTACCGCGACGGCAGCCGCGCCGGGGTGTTGGTCAAGAAAGACAAGAAGAAAGAGGAGGAAGACGGGATTCCGGCCAGCCGCCCGGTTTCGCTGGAGGCCGACGTCGTGCGGTTCAAGAACGGCCCGGAGGACTGGATCGCTTTCGTGGGGCTGTACAACCACAAACCGTATGAAATCTTCACCGGTAAGGTGGACGAGGACGCGCTCTACTTCCCGAAGACGATCAAGAAGGGGAACATCATCAAGGTGATCGAGAAGGACGGTTCCAAACGGTACGATTTCCAGTATAAGGATAAGTACGGCTACGTGAATACGGTGGGGGGCATCTCCCGCTTGTTCGACGAGGAGTTCTGGAACTATGCCAAATTGATATCGGGGGTGCTTCGTACCGGGATGCCGCCGATCGACGTGGTGAACCTGGTGTCGTCGCTGCGACTGGACAGCGATACGATCAACACGTGGAAGAACGGCGTGGCGCGCGCGCTGCACAAGTATATCCCGAACGGAACGAAGCCGAAGGGGGGCAAGAAGTGCCCGGAGTGCGGACAGGAGGCGCTGGTTTACCAGGAGGGTTGTCTGGTCTGCACGAACTGTGGCCACTCGAAGTGTGGTTGATCCTCGACTGCACCGTATAAACCGAATCGGCCTGCCGGATTATTCCGGCAGGCCGATTCGGTTTATATCTATCCTTTCTTTGTGTTGGAGTCTACTGTTATCCCGGTAAGCAAACAACATGTCAGGTTTGCGGCGGTGGGCGGAGCGAGCAGCACAGCCCGACCGATACAATAGTCGAGAGCGACCAATCGATCCTCGAAACCGGAACGACCACACGAAAGTCAACTGCCCTGGGGCGTGCAACTTAGAGTAATTACAATCCGTTCGGAGTGCCCGAAGGCACCGTTGGCTCCGGCTTAAGTGTGTGATTTGACGGCTCCCGCGGCACTCCGGCTTGTTTAGCTTGCGCTAAACGAAGCCGAATTGCCCTCTAAACGGGCGGGACTTTCGACAAACGGAGGGTACTCCTCCGACATGGCCGCGGGCACACCGTGAGGGATGTAACTGTCTCATACATAGTGATTACTGAGACCTGAGCCCGCTTGCTTTGACGAGGTGGACGAGGAAGACCGAAGGTCAACGCGAAGCCAACAAAACAGCAGTACCCTCAAACATAAAGAATGAGGGTACTGAAAAAAGCGACCGGTTATTTATTGCCGTGTCACCGGTTTGAGTACGAAGTCGAACTCATAGTCCCCGTACGGCAGCAGGTATTGCGGCAGCGGCCACGCTCCCCAACTGTTCTCGCAGCCCAGCCCCATCTGGCGCGACGCGATATTCAGCGTCACGAAATCCCGCTTCACCAGCGAGCCTGAATGGTTTTGGTGCTTTGCAGGCCCGTCGTCCAGGTCGTCCATCGCGTAAGGCAGCGCCGATGCTTCGAACGGCGCGTCCGACTCGATCAGGAAGCCGATCCCGTCCGGATTGGTCAGTTTCCACCACCGCAAGTCGCTCTTGTTGCCACTCTCCTGCGGGCGGATATAGCCCCAGTATTGGTCGTCCACCGACTGTGTGAAGCGGCCGATCTTCGCCGCCCCCTGCCGGTCGATATAATTCTCCACTGGGCCGCGCCCATAGAAGTCGATCGTGCGGAACGCCTGCGGCATCGTCAGCTCCATCCCAAAACGGAACAGGTGCGGCATCTTCTCTTGGGTCGGGTCGGTGGTCAGCCTCTGGCTCACCGCAATCTCGCCCGCACCGTTAATCGTATAGTCGATCGTTAAGGTAGCGAACAGCTTCGGAAGCTTGAACACGCTGGTCACCAGGATATTCCCGTCCGCAAGGGTAGAATCCTTGATCGACTTGAGCTTCATCTCCGGATTCTTCCAGAGCGCGAAACGGTTCTGGAGTCCCGCCCCCATGTCATTGTCGGTTGGCGCGCGCCAGAACATCGGCCGCAGCGCGCGACCCGTTTCGACCATGTCCAGACCGTCCAGCATGTAGTCCGTCATCAGGCCCGTCCAGCGGTTGAAATAGATTTTATTGTCGCCCGCCACTACGACGATCGCCCGTGTATTCGGTTCGATGCGCGGCGCCACCTTCGTAGCCGCCACAGTAGCGCCCCATGCCCCGTACGGACGAACCTCCATCTGGTCGTAAGCCACGACCGTGCCCGCCGGCAGGATCCCGTCCTGCGTTTTGAGCAGGTACTCCACATCCAGCATCAGTTCACCCGTCGCATTCGCCGGAACAGAGTACCCAGGCAGCGTGATCTGCGCCTTTTGCTGCGGCGCCACGTTCAGGTCGGTGACCGTCCCCTGCCGCACAACAGTCCCGTTATCCTTGAGCTGCCACACCATGTAGTAGCGCGACAGGTCGATAAAGAAATTCTCATTATACACCTCGACCACGCCCTTCTGCAAATCGACCGGTGCGGTCAGGATCGACCGCTGCACGAATCCCGCCTCATACATATGCGGGTTCGGCTGCCGGTCGGGATTGATCAGGCCGTTGGAGTTGAAATTGTTGTCCGAAACGGTGTACTTCCCGTAATCCCCGCCATAGGTGTAGATCATATTCCCGTCCTTGTCGTACCCGCGCAGGGCCTGGTCCACGAAGTCCCAAATAAAGCCCCCCTGCAGGTTCGGGTACTTGCGGATCACCTCCCAGTACTCCTTGAAGCCGCCCAGCGAATTGCCCATCGCATGAGCATATTCGCATAGGATCACCGGCCTGCCGTCCACCCGCTCGTCGAGGTTCTGCCCTAATCGCTCCATTTCATGCACGCCAGTGTACATCGGACACCAGATGTCGCTGTAATGCGGCGCCTTGGTATCCCAGATCGCCCGTTCGTACTGTACCGGGCGCGTCGGGTCGTAGCCCTTGATCCACTCGTACTCCTTCCGGAAATTGTGGCCGTCGCCCGACTCGTTGCCCAGCGACCAGAAGATCACCGAGGGGTGGTTCTTGTCGCGGATCGCCATGCGCGAACCCCGTTCGATATGCGCCTTCTCGAACCGCGGGTCGCTGCCCAGGTTCTCCTTGCCGTAGCCCATCCCGTGCGCCTCGATATTGGCTTCGTCCACCAGGTAGATGCCGTACTTGTCGCACAGTTCGTACCAGTACGGGTCGTTCGGGTAGTGCGAAGTCCGCACCGCGTTGAAGTTGAACTTCTTGAGGATCTCGATGTCTTTGAGCATCGTTTCGCGCGGCACATGGTAGCCGTAGGTCGGGTCCATCTCGTGGCGGTCGGCCCCCTTGAACAGCACCGGCTGCCCGTTGACCAACACCTGCGAATTTTTCAATTCGATCTTGCGGAAGCCGACGTTCACCGGGATATACTCCTGCGAAACCGCCTTGCCGCCGTTATCGACCGTAACCAGCAATTTGTAGAGATTCGGCGCCTCGGCGCTCCATTTCAGCGGGTCGGCCACCGGGATCTCCAGTTTCACCGCACCGCCCTTGCCCGGCTTGATGCCCTGTTCCGAGGCAACGGTATTGCCCGACGGGTCGGACAGCGTAACGGTTACGGACGTGGCGGAAGTGGCATTGACTACGTCGGCGTCGATCTTCAAAGTTGCATCCTTATACGCCGCGTCGAGGTCGGTCACCACACGGATATCCCCCAGACGGATCTGCGGCCGGGCGTACATATAGACGTCCCGCGCCACGCCGCTCAAACGCCAGAAGTCCTGATCCTCCAGCCAGCTGCCGTCGCTCCAGCGGAATACCTGAAAGGCGATCTTGTTCTCCTGTCCCGGCACGAGGTATTTCGTCAGGTCGAACTCCGCCCCCAGCTTGCTGTCCTCGCTGTAGCCCACGAACTTACCGTTTACCCACAGGTAGAGATTCGAGGTCACGGAACCGAAATGGATATAGATGGCGTCGCCCTTCCAATCCGCCGGCACGCGCACCTCGCGGATATAGGAGCCCACGTAGTTGTCCTGCGACGGAATGTGCGGCGGCTTGGGCCGCTCGATATTACTCCACGGATAGCCGGGGTTGATATACACGGCATCCCCATATCCATTGACCTGCCAGATCCCCGGCACCGGGATGGTCTTCCACCCGGCGGAGTTGTAGTCGGTCTTGTAGAAATCTGTGGGCCGCTGGTCGGCGTTTTCGACGAAGAAGAATTTCCACTTGCCGTTCAGCGAGAGGTAGCGGTCGGATTTTTCCGGCACGCCTTGCGCCGCTTTGTCGGCATTTTCGTAAGCGAAATAGGAGGCCCGCATCGGAGAGCGGTTGATCTCGTTTACCGCAGGGTCTTGCCACTCGGTGAAAGTCTGGGCCTTGGCCGCGCCGCATGCGAGCATCGCTCCCAATGCAACCGCCGCAAGGCTCATGATGGGTCTTTTCATAAAACTGTATTCGGTTTTGGGTTAAGTATGTCGGCTTCTCCCGGAGTCGGTGCCTGCCGGAAAAACAAAGATAGCGTTTTTAACCGTATGATTTTTATGCAGGCCCGCAGCCTGATATCGAGATGGATAACCTCGGCAATTAACGGTATGGTTTTTAATTGGTTTCCGCGCCAGCGGACAGCCGGAACCGTCCCCGGCGAAGGCGCGCAACCACGTGGAGTGCCCCTGCCGGCTCCGGAAAGCCATAATTGCCCAAGCCGATTTCTAACCCCGTGTTACAACGATAAACCGGCAGTCGCGTCCTCCGGCTTATAGCCCGTATCTTCGAGCAGCCTTTCGCCCTTGGCGGCGGTGGTGGCGAGCAGGTCGCACCGCTCGTTCTCGATGTTGTTGTTATGGCCTTTGATCCAGATGAACCGCACGTTGTGGCGGCCGAAAACGCGCATGAAACGGCGCCAGAGATCGGCGTTTTTCTTCCCGGCGAACCCTTTGCGCATCCAGCCGTAGATCCACCCTTTCTGCACCGAGTCGATCACGTATTTGGAATCGGAATAGACTGTCACGTCGAGGCCGTCCCGCTTCAGGGCTTCCAGCCCGGTTATGACGGCCAGCAGTTCCATCCGGTTGTTGGTGGTCAGGCGGTAACCCTCCGAAATCTCGCGCCGGTGAGGCCCGGCGAGCAGCACCACGCCGAAGCCTCCGGGACCGGGATTGCCGAGCGACGAGCCGTCGGTGTATATGATGACCTGGTTGTTCATATGCCCTGCAAAGGTAGGATTATTTTGCTTTTTCGTCGTTTTATAGGCCTGTGGCAATCCCCGAATGTCCCGACCCGGAAAATATCCCTATATTTGTTCGATTTATTATATACTGTGCCATATGGGACTGCCGCTTTTTGAAAAAAAGCGGGCCCGTTGGGCTTCCGAGTTGTATTTACTCAGGTTCCGCAGTCACTTGCTTTGGGTTGCATAGGCCGGAGCCAGCGAGGACTGCTTGCAGGCCTTCGCCGGGGGTGGCTCCGGCCTGCGCGGCTCGCTATACTCGCCGCGAAAACGGATAATTTCAGCCCGGAAGCCCAACGGGATCTCTTTGTGAACAAAGAGAACAGTACCTATGCGGGTACGTACAAATAATCGAACGGAAATATGGGAACCATACGGTTACGATACTTGTTTTTCGCCTTGCTGGCCGCCGCCGTTTTCGTGCAGTGCGCCTCCATCGCGCAGCCCCAGGGCGGCCCCCGCGACTCGTTGCCCCCGCTGATCATCAGCACCGTGCCCGCACAGAGGGCCGTTAATTTCAAGGGCAAACGTATCGCCCTGAACTTCAACGAATACGTCGTGCTGCGCGACCAGCAGAAAGAGTTCATCGTTTCGCCCCCGAACCCGAACGGGAGCAAACCGCTCCTGAGTGTCAAAGGACGCTCCATACTCGTCGATTTCGAGCAGCAGCCCGACAGCAACACCACCTACCGCCTCGACTTCGGCAACTCCATCGCCGACAACAACGAAGGCAACCGGCTGGGCAACTACGCCTTCGTTTTTTCGACCGGGCCCGACCTGGATACCTTATTGATGAGCGGCCTGACCATCGACGCGCAGACCCGCGACTCGGTGATCGGCGCCATGCTCTTCTTTTTCGACGCCAAAGCCGACTCCGTTGCGGCCTACGACTCCACCCTGTTCAAGGCCCGTCCCGACGCCATTTTCCGCAGCGACAGCTCCGGTTTCTTCCTGGCCGACATCCTCAAAGACAAAGACTACCGCGTTTACGCCATACTCGATAAGAACGGCAACCAGCGGTACGAGTCCGGAACCGACTACGTCGCCATGCTCGACACGGTCTATAACCCCACCCGGATGCCCGATTTCGACATGTGGATCGAACCCGCGACCGGGCGTAAAGGCCCGCGCCGGCAGATCGACCCGCCCCAGCTGCGCTTCAACCTGTTCCTCGAAGAACCCGTACGCCGGCAGACAGTCCTGACCAACAGCCGGCCCGAACGGCAGAAACTGGAGATCGTTTTCAACGCCATACGACCCGCCGAGATCGTGTCGTTCGCTCCCGTCGGGCTGGATTCGACCTGGTTGACGCGCGAAAACGGCGTCAAGGGTGATACCGTGTGGTACTGGATCGCCCCGCCGACCAAAGAGGACGCCGAGGCGCTGAAAGACACCATCCGGGCGAAGATCACCTATATGAGCCAGGACAGCCTGTGGAACCCGCAGCTGCGGTCCGAGGAGCTGACCTTCGTGCACCGCATCATCGACCCGAACGCCCGGCGGCCGAGGTCGAACAGCGCCTATGCCGACAGCGTCAAACAGGTGAAAGAAGCCCGGCGGAAAGCCAAACGGGCGGCCAAGCTGCAAAAGAAATGGATCAAAATGGCCCGGCATATCAGCCGCCGGCGCGGCGACCCGAAACGCACCGACGCCGAACTGCTGGCCGACAGCACCCTGTTCAAGCAGGTGGACGTGGATACCACCCAGACGGACAAGCCGCGCAGGAACGACGAGCTGCCGGTCAAAAACCCGTTCGGGTTCGAGGTGATGGCCGCCAATCCGCTGAATCCGGAGAACAATATCCGGCTCCTGTTCAATTACCCTTTGCGATCGGTGGACGAGGCCCGGATCAGGCTGACCAAGCTCTCCGAAGGGCAGTCGGCGCTGCCGAGCCGCGACCGGCAGACCGCCGTGGCCGAACCGGGCAAGAAGACCGAGACCCCGGAACCTTTCACGGTCGAGTTGGACACCCTCACGCGGCGGCAGCTCACCATCCGGGCCGACTGGAAAGCCGACGACGAATACAGCCTGCTTATTCCGGACAGCGTCTTTATGAACATCGCGTTCCAGGGGAACGACACGCTGCAATCCACCTTCAAGGTGGCCGACTCCAGCAAGTTCGGCACGGTGTTTATCGACCTCGGGGCGGACGACCTGCTGCCGGATTACGAATATATCCTCGAATTGCAGACCAGGGACGGCAAGACCTATCAGCGGATCCGGCATGCCGTGCCGGGGAGGAGCTACAAGTTGCGCTACCTGCCGGCCAACAAGTACCGCCTGCGGATCACCGAAGACCGCAATAAGAACGGGGAGTGGGACACCGGCTCGCTGGTGCAGCGGCGCCAGCCGGAGCGTATCCGCATCTGGGAGCACCCGGCCACGGGCCGCGAGATACTGGCCAAGGAGAACTGGGATGTGACCGTGCCGGTGAACCTGCGGGAACTCTTCGAACAGCCGTAATGCTACTTCTAACAAGGATATTTATGACTTTGAACCGGATCGAATACTTAGCGGTGTTTCTGCTGGCGGTGGCCTTATCCTGCTGCCCGGCGGCGGCGCAGGAGCGGGGTGTGCCGTCCGAGACCCTGAGCGCGGCATGGGCCCCGGTCAAGGTGGATCATTACGTCGGCATCCGGGGCGGCTATGCCATGGGCAACGCCCGGTTCGAGCCGACGCGCCAGACCGAGATGAAAATGGGGCTGCTGGTCGGCGGGCTGGTCTACAAGTTCGATGTGCCGGCGCAGAAATATGTGGGCTGCATCGAGGCCGACATCAACTGGTCGCAGCGCGGTTACCGCGTACACCGGTCTTTCGAGTCCGACGAGGTCTACGAACGCAAATGGAACACCATCGAGATCCCGATCCTGTGGCAGCCTTACTTGCCGCTGAGCAAGGGGGGCACCCGGTTCTACCTCAGCGCGGGGCCGTATTTCAGCTATGCTTTCAGCTCGGACTACCGGGAGTATAACAAGGCCACGGGAGAGGTCTATTCCGAAGGGAAATACGAGTACGACCCCGTGCGGGATAATCGCTGGGAGTACGGCATCACGTTCGGGGCGGGCATGCTTTTCGCCATCAAACGGTTCTCGGTGACGGCGGAGTTCCGCTACAACATCGGCCTGTCGGACGTTTTCAAGGGGGTGACCAAATATGAGGGGAATCCGTTCCGCTCGCCGGCCGACCAGATGAATATCACCCTCGGCGTAAATTACAAAGTGCGAATGCATAAATAACCGATCTTTTATTTGTAACCCTGTTCTTCGGGTTTGAGAGAACTGCCGCTTTTTGAAAAAAGCGGCACCAAAAACTTTTGAGATAGCTGCGCTACTCCTTAGGCTCCGCAATCCTCAGCTTTGGCGGGCGGAGCGGGGCTGGCTGAAAGCCTAAGCCCCACTCGCCGCGCCAAACATAAGGCGTTCGGCAGACTGAGTTCCTCGGCAGGCTGCTCGAAAGTTTGGCTTCGCCTTCCTCCTGGCGCCTCGGCCATTCAAGCCAGCTTGATGGCTACTCGGCGGCTGCGTCGGCTCTTTGGTTCTTTCTTTTCAAAGAAAGAACAGTACCCTCCAACCCAATGAAAATGGGTCCTAAATAAAAGATCAATTACATAACATTGGAATATGAAATACGGACCGGATCAAAACGGCTATTACGGCGAATTCGGGGGCGCCTTTATCCCCGACGAACTTCAGGAGAACATCGGCCAATTGGCCGAGCGGTATGTGGAGATCATCGAAAGCCCGAAATTCCGGCAGGAGTTTTCTACCCTGCTGAAACACTATGCCGGACGGCCCTCGCCGCTCTACTTCGCCCCCCGGTTGAGCGATAAATACGGCGCGCGCGTTTATCTCAAGCGCGAAGACCTCAACCACACCGGGTCGCACAAGATCAACAACGCGCTGGGACAGATACTCTTGGCCAAAGAGATGGGCTGCACCCACATTATCGCCGAGACCGGCGCCGGGCAGCACGGGGTGGCCACCGCCACCGTTTGCGCCAAGCTGGGGCTGAAATGCACCATCTATATGGGGGCCGTGGACGTGGAGCGGCAGGCCCTGAACGTGGCCCGGATGAAGATGCTCGGTGCGAAGGTCGAAGCGGTGACGGCCGGCGGGGCGACCCTCAAGGATGCCGTGGACATCGCCTTCGCCTACTGGGTGGCCCATCCGGAAGCGTATTACCTGTTGGGTTCCGCGGTCGGGCCGCACCCGTTCCCGGACATCGTGGCCCGGCTCCAGTCGGTTATCAGCGAGGAGATACGTAAACAACTTAAGGAGCAGGAGGGACGCGAACTGCCGGACTATGTGATCGCTTGCATCGGCGGCGGGAGCAATGCGGCCGGGGCGTTCTACCATTTCCTCGACTCCGACGGCGTAAAGCTGGTGCAGGTCGAGGCCGGAGGCCACGGCACGGACGGTAACGAGCATGCCGCGTCGCTCACTTGCGGAACCGAGGGAATACTGCACGGGAGCCGTTCCGTAATCCTGTTCGACGAGAACGGCGAGGTGCGCGAGCCTTATTCCATATCGGCCGGCCTGGACTATCCCGGTATCGGCCCGCTGCACGCCTATCTGGCGAAGACGGGGCGTTCGACGGTGCTGGCCGCAACCGACAGGCAGGCTTTGGCCGCCGCCCGCGAGCTTTCGCAGCTGGAGGGGATCATCCCGGCCATCGAGTCGGCCCATGCGCTGGCGGCCCTGCCTCAGTTGACGTTCAAGCCCGATGATATTGTCGTAGTGAACCTTTCCGGCCGCGGGGACAAGGATATGCCCACCTACCTGCGCGAGTTCGGACTGTAAGGGGAAGTTATGGAAAAGGTCAAACCGGCCCGGCTCTCGATCAAGGAGTGGAACGAACAGGACAGGCCGCGCGAGAAGCTGATGAGCCGCGGGGCTTCGGCTTTGACGGACGCCGAACTGCTGGCGGTGCTGATCGGTTCCGGCACGGTCGAGAATTCGGCGGTGGAGATCGGGCGCTTGCTATTGGAATCCGTAGGGGGGAACCTGGTGGAACTGGGGCGTAAGAGCCTGTCGGACTTGCAGACGTTCAACGGGATCGGGCTGGCGCGGGGCGTGAGCATCGCGGCGGCATTGGAATTGGGCCGCCGCAGGCGGGCGGCGGAATTACCCACGCCGGACTACATTTCAGGCAGCGCGGACATCGTAACGATTTTCCAGCCGCTGCTTGCGGACTTGCCGCACGAGGAGGTGTGGGTGATGCTGCTGTCGCGCTCGAAACGGATCATCGAGAAGTTCCGGGTGAGCCAGGGCGGCATCGAAGGGTCGGTGATCGACCCGCGGATCGTGATCCGCCGGGCGCTGGACCGCAACGCTTCGGGGATCGTGCTGGTGCATAACCATCCGTCGGGAAATGCCTATCCGAGCGAACAGGACATCCTGAATACCAACAAAGTGCAGCTGGCGGCTTCCTATTTCGACATGCGTCTGCTGGATCACGTGATCATCGCGGACACGGAACCGTTCAGCTTCGCGGAACGGGGATTGATCTGATATTTCGCGTTCCGCATACCGGAACGCTTTTTGTTACCGTTTGTCTTAAATGTACGGTTATTTGAGTTTGAGGGTACCGTTCTCTTTAGTAACCCCGTGAGGCAATAACTGCCCCAACAGCTAAGGCAGGGCTGGACGCCGGGAGGATGCTTTAAACCGCTTGCGGTTTATTGCGGGCCTCCCGTGGGGAGGCGTCCGGCCCGCGCGGCTCGCCGCCAATAAGCGGCCCGCTCCAACCTCAAGCGTAATAACCGTACGTATAAACAGAGAGTGCTATGAATGTTAGGATATTGTGGGTCGACGACGAGATCGAACTCCTCAAACCCCACCTGTTGTTCCTGCAGAACAAAGGATACGAAGTAGAGACCAGCAACAACGGCTACGACGCCGTCGAGATGGTGCAGCAGAAACCCTTCGACCTGATTATACTCGACGAGATGATGCCCGGCATGACCGGGCTTGAGACCTTGCCCAGGATCAAGGAATACGCCCCTACGACCCCCGTGGTGATGGTCACCAAGTCCGAAGAGGAGAACATCATGGACAAAGCCGTCGGCTCCAAGATCGCCGACTACCTCATCAAGCCCGTGAACCCCAACCAGGTGCTCCTCTCCATCAAGAAAAACGTCCACCAACAGCAGCTCGTCTCCGAGAAAAGCACCGCCGACTACCGTTCCGACTTCGGGAAAATATCCGTCGCACTCTCCGATGCCCGGACCTTCGCGGAGTGGACTGACATCTACCGGAAACTCGTCCAGTGGGACATCGAACTCTCCGAGTCCAATGACAGCAGCGTGCGCGAGATCCTCTCCTACCAGTTTAAGGAGGCCAACGACCTCTACGCCCGGTTCGTGAAGAACAACTACCTGAAATGGTTCGACGACACCAACCCCCAGCGGCCCACGTTGTCCCACACCCTGCTCCGGCAGCGGCTTTTCCCCGTGGTCGACAAATCGAAAAAGACCACTTTCCTGCTGATCGACAACTTCCGGTACGACCAGTGGCTGATGATCCGGCCCCTGCTGCACAACCATTTCGACGTATCCAGCGAAGAGTTCTACTGCGCCCTGCTGCCCACGGCGACCCAATACGCCCGGAACGCCCTGTTCGCCGGGCTGACGCCGCTGGCCATCTCCAAACTGATGCCCGACCTGTGGCTCAACGACAACCAGGAAGGCGGCAAAAACCGCTACGAAGAAGATTTCCTGCGGCGGCAGCTGCAACAGTTCGGGAAGCCGTATAAGATGAGCTTCGACAAGCTCGTGCGGCCCGAACAGGGTAAAAAGCTGCTCGAAAGCATCGACCGGCTCTCCAGCGTCGATCTGTCGGTGGTGGTCTACAACTTCCTCGACATCCTGTCGCACGCCCGCACCGAGAGCGAAATCATCCGCGAGCTGGCCGAAGAGGAGGTCGCCTTCCGGTCGCTCACCCGGTCGTGGTTCGAGCACTCCGACCTGTGGGAGATCATGAAACAGCTCTCGGAACGGGGCCATACCATCGTTATCACCAGCGACCACGGGACGATCCGCGTGGACAACCCCGTCAAGGTGATCGGCGACCGCGAGACCTCGCCGAACCTGCGCTACAAAAGCGGGCGCAACCTCAACTACGACCCGAAACAGGTGTTCGCCATCACCAAGCCGGAAGAGGCCCACCTGCCCAAATCCAACCTCACCTCGACCTATATCTTCGCCTACGACCACGATTTCCTGGTCTACCCGAACAACTTCAACCAACACGTGCGGTACTATAAGAACACCTTCCAGCACGGCGGTATCTCGATGGAGGAGATGATGGTACCCTACATCGTCCTGAACCCGAAATAACCGGTTTTTCGGGCAAAAGTCGTATCTTGCGGCCCAAGACGATTACAGATGAAGACGATCACGATCAAAGGACTCTCCGACCTGCCCGACGCGGCGGAGGAGCTGCTGGCCGAAGCCGTTGCACGCGGGGCGACCATCGTCGCTTTCTACGGAGCGATGGGAGCCGGTAAAACGACCCTCATCAAAGAGATTTGCAGCCAGCTGGGGATCGACCCGCAGGAGGTGAACAGCCCGTCGTTCTCCATCGTCAACGTGTATAACTCGGTGCCGGAGGCGGAAGACGATCCGTCCCGCGCTATGGCCGGAGGGCCGCGGACGGTGTACCATTTCGATTTCTACCGCATCCGTTCGGTCGAGGAGGCATACGACTTCGGTTACGAGGAGTATTTCTTCAGCGGCGACCTCTGCCTGGTCGAGTGGCCGGAGAAGGTCGAGGAGCTGCTGCCCGAAGGCACCATGGTCGTTCGGCTGACGGCGGTGGACGAAGATACCCGCACCCTCGAAATCCAAGATTGACCCCGTTCGCATGCCCCGCATCCACACCATACGGACTCTCTTGCCGGGACTCGCCTGTTGCGTGATTCTTGGGCATCCCGCTACGGCTATCGCCAAAAAGCGGAATACCGTGCCGGCGGCGGATACCGTGGCCGTGTGCGACACGGTGCCGGCCCTTTTTGCGGACAATTCTACCGAAGCCTTTATCCGCGCCGGCGAAATGGTGGCCGAACGGGACATCGCTTTCTTTATCGGCGACCTGCTGGAAACCTACAAGATCCTGAAAAACGACCCGCGCAACCTGACGCGGCTCTTCATCCGCTGCGACCGGAATTGGGGCGCAACGGCCTACGCTTTGGCTTTGCAGGCTGCCTCGCGGGTACCGATGCAGGTGGTGCTGATGAATTACGACGCTGCGGGCCGGGAGTGGGAGCGCACCGCCATCGGCATGGGAATGATCTACAAAGGGAGTTTCCAACCGGCATACACCTTCGGCATTTACGTGAACCGGCAGCAGGAGGTGTGGCGCAAAATCCTCGAAGCGCCCCTGCGCTGGCGCAGGACGTTTCTCGACCGGTAATTTCTTTCCGGTACTTTTCTTCGCGTTTTTGTTGCATCATCCGCCGGAATCGTTATATTTGCATATACCGATGAGGACGATCCGCACATATTCCCTTTCCGTTCCGACAATTTCGCTGGCGGTAGGGGAGGTACGTGCGACTCTCGCCGGTACATTCACGACACACACGACCGCTACGACCCCTTGGGGGTTATAGCATCTTTCTGCCTCCGGTCACGGGGCGCCTGCGGTCACATACCGATTTTCTGAAGGAAGCGAGGCTTCCGCCGCAGTTCCACCACACAAAGTTTTACCGTTCGTTAAAATGCAGTCGATGCACCGCACCCGTTTCCACATAGGATAACCTTGGAATCCCGGCCGGAATTTTCGTCGCATAATTTATTGCGATCCATTGTCCGGCGGTGAGCATCGCGAACCGCGCAGGCCTGCTGCGCAGCTTCCGCTGGCTACGGCCCCGGAGTAACGATAGAATTTCCATCCGTAGCGGCCCCGCATTGCGGCACTTTGACGAACATCCTAAAAAAAGTAGTATGCAGCCTCAATACCACCGGAATATCGAAATATTCGCCCCCGCCACCGTCGCCAACCTCGGCCCCGGCTTCGACATCATGGGCATGGCCATCGAAGGCGCCGGGGATCTCCTACGCATGAAGATCGCACCCGGCGACGGGCTCGTCATCCGCAACGAAAGCGGCATCCCCCTGCCCGACGACATTGAAAAAAACGTCGTCACCCCCGCCCTGCGCGCCCAGGTCGCGGCTTGGGGACACCCGCTCGCCATCGAAGTGACCCTCCTCAAAAAGATACGTCCCGGCAGCGGCATCGGCTCCAGCTCCGCCTCGTCCGCAGCGGCCGTCACCGGCCTCAACGAGCTGCTCGGACGGCCTTTCGGCGAGAGACAGCTCATCGCCTTCGCCATGGAAGGCGAGCGGCTCGTCTCCGGAGGCACCGCCCATGCCGACAACGCCGGCCCCGCCGTGGCCGGGGGGATTATGCTGATCCGGGGCTACGAACCGCTGGATTACATCCGCATCCCCGTGCCCGGAAACCTCTGCGCCGCCGTGATCCATCCCCACATCACCGTCAATACCCTCGAAAGCCGCGCCGTGATGCGCAAGGAGATCCCCCAGCGAGATGCCGTAACCCAGTGGGGCAACGTCGGCGGGCTGGTCGCCGGGCTGCTCACCTCCGACATGGGGCTGATCGGCCGCTCGCTGAAAGACGTGATCGCCGAGCCGTACCGCAAACACTTTATTCCCGGTTACGACGAGTTGAAAGAACGCCTTTCCGGGATAGACGGCCTTCTGGGGTCGAACATCGCCGGCTCCGGCCCGTCGGTATTCGCCCTCTGCGACGGTCGGCAGGCGGCCGCACAGGCCGGCGAGACCATGAAAAGGCATTTCGCCGCCCTGAATATCGAGGCTGACCTGTACGCCGGCCCGGTCTCCGGCCAAGGCGCGCGCGTTATCGGCTAACATTTAAAGTCATCTCGAAAATGAAATATATATCTACCCGCACCCCGCAAAAAGCCTATAGCCTGCGCGAAGCCGCTTTCCTGGGGTTGGCCCCGGACGGGGGGCTCTTTATCCCGGAATGCATCCCGCAAGTCTCGCTGGATGTCGTCCGCGCCCTGTCGGCGGACTCCTACAACGCCTTGGCCATTTACCTCGCGGAGCTTTTCTTCGGCGGTGAGCTTTCGCCGGGGCAGATCGAACAAGCGATCGCGGGGGCTTACGACTTCAGCCCCCGCCTCGCTGCTTTGGCCGGAGGACTGCACACCCTCGAACTGTTCCACGGCCCGACCTTCGCTTTCAAAGATTTCGGCGCCCGGTTCATGGGCGCCCTGTTCGGCCTGCTGAACGACACCGGCCGCGAACTCGTGATCCTGACCGCCACCTCCGGCGACACGGGCAGCGCCGTGGCCGGAGGGTTCTACGGCGTGCCGGGGGTCAAGGTAGTGCTGCTCTATCCCGCCGGGCGCGTCAGCCCGTTGCAGGAGAGCCAGATGACCACCCTCGGCGGCAATATCTTCCCGCTCAAAGTGGACGGCAGTTTCGACGACTGCCAACGCATGGCCAAAGCCGTTTTTTCGGATGCCGCCTTTTGCCGCGAGCGGGGGATCACCTCGGCCAACTCCATCAATATTCTGCGGTGGATCCCGCAGTCGTTCTACTATTTCTACGGCTGGCACCTGTGGCGGCAGGCCACGGGCGGCAAAGAGGCGCCGGTCATTGCGGTGCCGAGCGGCAACTACGGCAACCTGTCGGCGGGCATGCTCGCGGTGCGTATGGGTCTTCCCGTCAAACGCCTGATCGCGGCCTCGAACGCCAACGACGTGATCCCGGAATTCCTGCGCACGGGCGATTTCCGGCCCCGTGAGTCGGTGCGGACGGTGGCCAATGCGATGGACGTGGGGAATCCCAGCAATTTCGAGCGGATGATGGCCCTGTGCGGCGCGGATTTCCACCGTCTGTGGTCGGGTGTCGGCGGTTTCAGCGCCTCGGACGACGAAATACGCCGGGCTATCGGGGAGATATGGAAGAAGTACGGTTATCTGAGCGATCCGCACAGCACGGTGGGCTATCTCGCGATGAAATCTTCCGGCAGCGGGAAGGGATTCTGGCTGTCCACGGCCCACGAAGCCAAATTCCGGGAGGTGTTGCAGGAGGCGCTTCCGGCAGGCGAGATGCCGCAGGAGCTGCCCCCGGCGCTGGCCGAACGGCTGCGGCTGCCCCGGAAATACGGGGAGGCGGCCGCAGATACCGATTCGCTGAAAGAGTACCTTACGACGCTTTAGGCGGCGCAGCCTGACCGTTACCCGCGGCGGGGGTCTGCACCGGGGGTTTCCGGGCGGCCCGCGTGCGGCTGTTCACGACACGGTCGGTGATATAGACCGTGAAGATCGGGAGCATCATCATCCCGGAGGCGGCCAGGATGACCGACAGGATCTTGCCGATGGTGGTGACCGCGATGATGTTCGAGCCGACGGTAGTCAGGTCCATGCAGGCCCACCAAAGCGCGTCCCAGTAGGTTGTGACCGCCGTGTTGATTCCCCGTTCGGCCACGAAGAAGATCAGGCTCATAAAGTAGGTCACGGCCGTCAGGATCGCCAGGTAGGAGACCATCAGGCTGGTGGCGCTGCGGCTCGTGAACCAGCGGGTGATCATCACCAGCCCGTAGCCGCCGCGCAGCAGCGGGACGAAGCCCAGCAGGTAGTGCACCTCGTGGGGAATATCCCAGTGGGTGTAATGGACGATATTCAGGTAGGGGATCGAAAAGAGCAGCAGGATCAGGTTATGGACGACGAAACGCCCTTTCCGGGGGCTGATGATCCAGCGGACGATGAAATCGAGGATGAAGATCGAGCAGACCACCAGCTGGATGCCGAGGGTCATTTTGCTGTCGGGCCGGTAGCGGCCCACGGTCAGGATGTCGTATGACAGCGAGGCGATGATGGCCAGCGAGCCGAGCAGTACCAGGATATTGAGCCAGTCGATGATACGTTTGTCGAGCTTGTCGTGGAGGTTTTTCATTTCCGGGGGGTATGGATTGGCAAAATTAACGACACAAAAACGGTGCCATACCCTATCTTTACCAGCGATGAACGCAGGCTGAGATAGGCTGCGCCTCGGCAATCCGCACCGGTTCGATTGCGCTCGGCTTGCACTATCTTTGCTCCTGAACCCACCCTATAAAACGAAACGCTATGGAATGCCGACAGGGACCCGCTAACAAAAACTGCCCGTGCAGCGCGACGGGATGCGCGCGCCACGGGATCTGCTGCCAGTGCGTAGCCCATCACCGGGCCAAAGGGCAGCTGCCCGCTTGCTTCTTCCCGAAAGACGTGGAGCTGACCCACGACCGTTCGATCGAGCGGCTGGCAGCCACGTTCGAGGAGCGCGGCGCGTGGTGGAAAGCCCGGAAATAATACGCTCCCTTACAGCTGTTTCCCATTCGCCGGGAAACGGTTTTTACCGAAACGGGAACGCGACAGCCCGGCTACTCCGAATATTTGGGTATCTTTGCACCTTACAAAATATCGATCTGTTTTCTCCGCAGCCTGCGGAGCACGCGTTGAGCGGGCCTCCGCGGGGGGAGGTTGCGGCCCGCCCGCTACGTGGCATTCTGATAACTTTCGAATAACCGATCGAATAACTACTGAAAACAAATGATTACGGTATCCAATCTGGAAGTCCAATTCGGCAAACGCGTCCTGTTCAAAGACGTCAACCTCAAATTCACCCCCGGCAACTGTTACGGCGTGATCGGCGCCAACGGGGCCGGCAAATCCACCTTCCTGCGCGTGCTCAGCGGCGATGTGGACCCCACGCGCGGCAATGTCGCGTTCGGGCCGGGCGAACGGCTGTCGGTACTCAAACAGGACCACTTCGAGTTCGACCAGCATACCGTGCTCGACACCGTGCTGATGGGCCACCAGCCGCTATGGGAGATCATGCAGGCCAAGAACGAAATCTACGCCAAGGAGGATTTCTCGGACGAGGACGGGATCAAGGCGGCGGAGCTGGAGGAGAAATTCGCCGAGATGGAGGGGTGGAACGCCGAGAGCGACGCCGCGGAATTGCTGAGCGGGCTGGGGATCAAGGAGCACCTGCACTATTCGCTGATGGGCGACCTGAACGCCAAGGAGAAGGTGCGCGTGCTGCTGGCGCAGGCCCTGTTCGGCAAACCGGACAACCTGCTGCTCGACGAGCCGACCAACGACCTCGACGTCAATACCATCATGTGGCTCGAAAACTACCTTTCGAATTACGAGAATACGGTGCTGGTGGTGTCGCACGACCGCCATTTCCTCGATGCGGTGAGCACCCATACGATCGACATCGATTACAGCGACATCAACCTGTTTGCGGGCAACTACAGTTTCTGGTACCAGTCGAGCCAGCTGGCGGCGCGTCAGCAGGCCCAGCAGAATAAGAAAGCCGAGGAGAAGAAGAAGGAGCTGATGGAGTTTATCCAGCGTTTTTCGGCTAACGTGGCCAAGTCGAAGCAGACCACGTCGCGCAAAAAGATGCTCGAAAAGCTCAATATCGAGGAGATCAAACCTTCGATGCGCAAATATCCGGGCATTATTTTCCAGCCGGAGCGCGATCCGGGGACTAAGATCCTGGCGGTGGACGGCCTGTCTTACTCCACGCCGGACGGGGAGACGCTGTTCCGCAACCTGTCGTTCACGATCGAGAAGGGGGACAAGGTGGTGTTCCTCTCGCGCGAGCCGCGGGCGGTGACGGCGCTGCTGGAGTGCATCACGGATAACCTGAAGCCGGAGGAGGGGATGATCGAATGGGGCGTGACGATCAAGCCGGCCTACCTGCCGGTCAACAACACGGCGTTCTTCAATTCGGATTTGTCGATCATCGACTGGCTGGCGCAGTATTCGCCGGACACGAGCGAGCTGTTCTTACGCGGTTACCTGGGCAAAATGCTGTTCAGCGGCGAGGAGGTCTACAAGAAGGTGAGCGTGCTGTCGGGGGGCGAGAAGATGCGCTGCATGATCGCGCGGATGATGATTGAGAACCCGAATACGTTGGTGCTGGACTCGCCGACGAACCACCTGGACCTGGAGTCGATTCAGGCGTTCAACAATTCGCTGGTGAGCTTTCCGGGTATTGTCCTGATGACTTCGCACGACCATGAGTTCATCGAGACGGTGGCGAACCGGATCATCGAGATCACGCCGAACGGCATGGTGGACAAGTATATGGAGTATGACGAGTATATACTGAGCGAAAAGATCCAAACCCAACTCGACCGCCTCTACAAAGGCGAATAATCCATCCTTTTTCTGTATCCTCATTCTTTCGGTTTGAGGGTACTGTTCTTTCTGTGAACAGAAAGAACCAAAGAAACTTTCGAGCGCATCCCGTTGGGATGCTCTGGCTGTAACTGCCTGATTGTAATCAAGGGTAAGGGGGACAAGGCTTAACGCCTGTACCCCTTACCCTTGATTACAAATTGAGGATTTCGGCAGACTAAGCCTCTCGGCAGGCTGCTCGAAAAGTCTTTTGGGTACCTTTTCTTCAGAAAAGGTACGGTTGCCTCCAACCCAATGAAAGGGGATTCGGAAAAGCGATCGGATAATCAGCTGACGAGCAGGACGATCACCACGCCCCAGATAATCAGCAACGTATTGCCTATGGCATACGTGATCGTATAGCCCATCGCAGGCACCGTGCTCTCCAGCGTCTCCTCCACCGCGCCCAGCGCCGCCGTCGTCGTCCGCGAGCCAGAGCAGCAGCCCAGCGTCAGGGCGTCGTTGAACTTGAAGATATACTTCCCGATGAAGATACCCGAAATCAGCGGGATCGACGTCGCCACCGCCCCCACGATAAACAGGCTCCAACCCACCTCCTGGAAACCCCGGATAAACGTCGGCCCCGTCGAGATGCCCACGATCGCGATAAAGACATTCAGCCCGACATTATTCATAAACCAGACCGCCGGTTCCGGGATGCCGCCCAGATTCGGTCGCTTCGCCCGCAGCCAGCCGCAGACCAGCCCTGCGATCAGCACGCCCCCGCTCACCGTCAGGCTCAACGGGATGCTCCCGATCCGGGTCACCAGTATCCAGCCGAAGATCAACCCTCCCAGCACGATACCCAACCCCACCAGCGTCATGCTGCTCTTCTCCGTCGCCGGATCGCTGAATCCCAGTCGCGCCGCCGCCCGATCCACATCCTGCTTCAGGCCGATCAGCTCCAGGCGGTCGCCCGTGTCGAGCCTGCCCCCGCCCAGCACCGGGATCTTCACCCCCGTGCGCGTGATGCTCCGGATCATCACCCCGTGCATGAAATCCGACTTCAGCAGATCCCGGATGCACATCCCCGAAGCCTCCTTCTTGCCGACCACCACCGCCAGCTTCTCGACATTGAAATTCACCAAGTCGTCGTCCACGATCTCCCGCCCGATCCACACCTCCTCCTCGATCACGAACTCGCGGCGTCCGCTGATGACGATCTCGTCGCCACGGTAGATCATCGTCTTGGGCGTCACCTCGCGGATCTTACCCTGCTGGCGCAGCCGCTCCACGAAGATCCGCTTGCCCTGTTTCCGCATATTCTCCTCGAACTCCCGCACCGTATGGCCCGGCGTGAACCACTCGTTATCGGCGCTGAAAGCCCGGAAAACGATAGCCCGTACCGCCGTATTGAAACCCGGCTGCGCACTCATGTCATCACCCATCTGGCTCTCCAGCTCGCGGGCCGCCGCCTTCACTTTATTGACGCCCCCCAGCAGGCGCGGTCCCAGCGTTCCCAGCAGCCAGGCCGATCCCGCGGTACCGTAAATGTAAGTCACCGCATAGACCACCGGCATCGTGCTCAGATCCAGATTCGACAGGTTCGGCATCTCCCGGATCGTGTCCGTCGCCGCCCCCAGCGCGGCGGACATCGTCTGCGACCCCGCCAGCAGCCCTGCCGCCTGTGCCGTATCGTACCCCATCACCAGCGAGCATACCCACACCGAAGCCAGACACAAAAGGCAGACCACCACCGCAAACCCCACCTGCGGCAGTCCGTCCTTGCGCAGACCCCGGAAAAACTGCGGCCCCACCGCATACCCGACGGCGAAAAGGAACATCAGGAAAAAGAGGGTCTTGGCCGGTTCGGGGATGTCGATTTTCATCTGCCCGACCACTACGCCCACCAGCAGCACGCTGGTGACCGTACCGAGCGAAAAGCTCTTGTAGTGGAACTTGCCGATCCAAAAGCCGACCGCCACGGTCAGGAAAACGGCCAGCGCGGCATTGTCCTGGAAAAATTTAACTAAATCGGTTCCGGTAAACATTTTGAATAGATTTTTGGATGATATACTGATTGGGGCGTGGCAATCCGTGTGCCGAAAAGTTCCCGGCGGGCCGCAAAGTGCGAAAAAACAGCGGCTGCGGACAAATTGCACCGTTTTTGCAACCGGAACCCGGTAAATGGAAAACGCCATGGACATCTCCGGCATACGTAAAGAATACACGCGCGGCGGGCTGAGCCGGTGCGACATACCGCCCGACCCGCTGGCCCTGTTCGGGAAATGGCTCACCGAGGCGGTGGGCACGGAGCAGATCGCCGAGCCGACCGCCATGGTCGTCGGCACCGTCTCCGCCGATTGCCGGCCGTCGCTGCGGACGGTGCTGCTCAAAGAGCTGCGCGAAGGCAAGTTCGTCTTTTTCACCAACTACGAGAGCCGCAAAGGCCGCCAGCTGGCCGACAATCCGCATATCGCCCTGTCGTTCATGTGGTACCCGCTCGAACGGCAGATCCATATCGAAGGGACGGCGGAACGCCTCCCGGCGGAGGAGTCGGACGCCTATTTCCGTTCCCGGCCCCTCGGCAGCCGCATCGGATCGACCGTGTCGCCCCAGAGCCGGACGATCACGGGCCGCTCGGAGTTGCTCCGGGCCTACGAAGAGATGCGCGACGAAGTGGAGGCCACCGGAAAACCGGTCGAACGTCCCGCCCATTGGGGCGGCATCGAGGTGACCCCCTTGCGGATCGAATTCTGGCAGGGACGCGAGAACCGCCTGCACGACCGGATACTTTATACCTTGCAGGCAGACGGCTCGTGGAGGATCGAACGGCTCGCTCCGTAAAACAAAGATTAAAATGTAATGCCCGTTCGAATGGCCAGCGAATGGTGACTGAGCTTCTCGCGGAACCCGGTACTGAAATAGGGGTCGGCGTAACTTTTCAGCCGCGCCAGTTTTTGCCCTTCGTACCCGACCGCCAAGTGCACCCGGAGCCGGGGACGCAACCTCCACTTCACTCCGGCGGCAGGGCATATCAGCAAACCTCCGTCGATCCCCGTGGCAGGGGCGAACGAGTAGCCTGCCGCGCAGGCCAGATATGGGGTCAGGCGCTGCGGCCGGGTCAGCCCGAAGCGCACCTCGCCGAACAGGGGGATCAACGCAGTTTTATCGTAAAACGAGACGCCGCTGCCGGCGCCCAGTTCCCAGCGGTCTCCCGGATGGTAGTACGTCGCCGCACGCAGCAGTACCGGCGTTGCTTTCGGCGTACCGAAAGGCATACCGATCCCGGCCTCCGCGGAATAGGTGAAACGCCGTTCCCGCTCTTGGGCAACGGCAGGCAGGCTCGAAAAGGCGCAGAGAACGCCTATGAATATCCGCTTCATTACCGTACCGTAACAACGATCCGTTCGACGATCTTCAGCGCGGTGGTGAGGGTCGAAACGTCGGGATCGACCGCCCCGTCCGTGCCGTCGGGGCTGCTGTGCCCGACCAATTCGGCCACGTATTCGGACTGGCCGGAATCCAGGTCGATCCGGGCCGCATAGACCAGCGCGGGCTGACCGCTTCCCTTTCCGCCGCCCGACCAGCCGGGCGTACCCTCCTGCGCGTCTTTCGGATAATGGGCGTTGAAGTCGGTCGAATGGTTCACCTCGATTTTCAGGACGAACTGCCGGGGCGCACCTTTGGGAGTAAGCTTCACGTCGAAACTTCCCCGGGGCGTCGCGCCTGAGATGCCGTC
The DNA here is from genome assembly GCA_947627885.1 of uncultured Rikenella sp. GTDB lineage: Bacteria > Bacteroidota > Bacteroidia > Bacteroidales > Rikenellaceae > Rikenella. The sequence goes on along the minus strand of CANQXP010000002.1, from coordinate 23,198 downwards.
CGTCAGCGGTCTTTTCTTCGTCGGCAGGTAGAGGCCGTCCTCGTACCGAACCCCGCGGGCGTGACACCAGCAGGGCAACGCCTCTTTGCGCCGGTTGCCGCCGGAAGCGAGCCAGGATTGAGTGGCGATCTTGTCGGTCACGTAGACGGTCGAAAGGTAATTTCCGGACAAGTCCTCGGTCCAGATGGCGATCTGGGGCGCGTTTTTACGCTTGATACCCATGAAAAGCGGAAAATCGTGCAGCCAGTTCCGCCCCTGCACGATAGTCACACGCAGGTCGCCGCTGCCGTATTCCAACGTCTCTTTTCGGCAGGAGCCGCACAACCCCAAAGTCAGCAGTCCCCCCAGTGCCAGTAAAGCCATAGTCCTCATTTCGTTTTGTTTTTAAGGTTTCCGATCCAGAGGTCGATCACTCCGTCGATCCCGTTCGCGACCTGTTCCCACCCTGCATTTTGCTGCAACGGGATGCCGTTGTAGGCGGGGCAATTCTCCTCCAGCAACGCCAGGTAGCTGACCGAAGCGGAGATCATCGTCGCCAATACTGCCACTTCGCCGCGCGGCCTTCCCGTCAGTTCGCTGACGGCTTCCACCAGCCAGAGTCCCGTCGCTTCGCGTTGCCCGCGAAGCTCGGCGATCAGGGCGTTGTTTCCGCTCAGCTCCCAGCGGTAAAGCCTTCGGAGGGTCGTATCGCTCCGAAGCCGTCCGATCTGTTCCCGGAACATCTGTTTCAGGAAATCGGCCAGATGCTTTTTCTTCGGCAAATCGGGACGGTAGTTGATCCAGAAGTCCCTTTTACGGATATAGGCGGCGATCAGGCCGTCGAGCGAATCGAAATAGCGGTAAATCAACATTTTGGAAACTCCGGCACGGGCCGCCACCGCATTGACGCCCAGCTTTTCGAACCCATTCTCGGCCACCAGCTCGCCGATAGCCTGCAAAAGCGCGTTTTCGGTCGCCTCACGGTCTTTTTCCGTTCTGATCTTCTGTTCTTCCATAAGCGTACACTAATGTTACTATTCGGTTACAAATATATGTTACCATTTGGTAACAAGCAAGCGATTTTTTGAAAAAAGCTAAAAAAAAAGGGTGGCGGAATCCTTTCCGCCCCGCAATATGGTAAGGTGTGCTTAGTGCTATTCCCCCAGTTCGCCGAGCAGGGCGAAGGACGGGACAAAAAAGAGCGTTCCGGTCACCGGCGTGCTGAAATCCAGCAGCCGGTCGGTGTTCCCCGCCGGTTCGCCGACGAACATATGTTCGAGCATGGTCCGGGTCGTCGAGAAGGTGGAGGCATACCCGATGAAGTAGGTGCCGTACTCCCCTTTGACCGTGTTGGCGAAGGGCATGTTGGCCCGCATGATCTTCAGCTCGTCGCCGAGGTTGGCCACCGCATTGTGGGCATTGGCGGGCTTTTCCTCGTCCGAAAGCTCTACGTCGTTGAACTTGCGGCGCCCGATCACCTTCTCCTGTTCCTCGACGCTCAGCGCGTTCCACGCCTCCATGTCGTGCAGGTATTTCTGGGCAAAGGCGTAGCTGCCGCCCCGGAATTCTGGCTCGGCGTCGCCGATCACGGCAAAACGGTACACGTGGTCGTCCACGGCGGGATTCTCGGTGCCGTCCACAAAGCCGATAATGTCGCGGCCGTCATGGAATCGGAAACCGTGGGTCTCGTCCACCGGCTCGACCACACCCTTGAGCTTGTCGGCCAGTATGCCGGCCAGCTCCATGCACAGCCCCATTTTCCGGGTGCGGATATGGAAAAAGAGGTCGCCCGGCGTGGCAACAGCCGTATGCGCGGCTCCTTTGATCTCCCGGAAGGGCACCAGTTCGGCAGGCTTCGGCCGCTCCGGGAACAGCGCAGACCACGCCTCGGCCCCGAAGCCCGTCACGGCGCTGAATTCCTGGTCGGGGAACCGGTTCTGCATGCTGCGGACAAGCGCCGCAAAGTTGGCGCACACGTCTTTGACGGCATCGAGGGTCGCGGGCGTCTTTTTGAGGCGGTAAACGATGAACACGGCATGTTCGCCGGGACCGGCGGTCACGGCCTGCGGGAAACATTCGCCGTTCGGGGATAATGGATTCATAGCGGCTCGATATTAGATAAAACCAAAAATACATAAATAAAAGAAGGCCGCCTGCAAAAAATGCGGAAGCAGTGCGGCTCGGCATCCGTTCCCTTCGGAAGCCGGATGGTATATCCCGGATGTGAATTCCGTGAAGATCAATATATTAATGAAAAACCGGTGCTGCATTGGAAAATGCAGCACCGGTTTTACCCTATTAGATCGCTGATATTCTACAACGAGTGCGGAGAGGGAGGGATTCGAACCCCCGGAGCCTCGCAGCTCAACGGTTTTCAAGACCGCCGCAATCGACCACTCTGCCACCTCTCCGGGCACAAAAGTAGCCTTTTTTTGATTCCGGGCAAAACTCCGGCCTGTTTTTTGCTAAAATGACAATGAAACTAAAAAAAGATCATTAAATACTTGATAGTTACGTTTTATAAACTATATTTGCAACGTAACAATTGAGAAACACTAACTCTCTAAACACTACTATTATGAATAAATCTCAACTCGTCGATGCAATGGCTGCGGAAGCAGGATTGACCAAAGCCCAGGCTAAAAAAGCCCTCGAAGCTTACATTGATGTGACCGCCAAAACGCTGAAAGCGGGCGACAAGATCGCCTTGGTGGGCTTCGGTTCGTTCAGCGTGACCAAGAAACCGGCCCGCACGGGACGCAACCCGCGTACCGGCGCAGCTATTAAGATCGCTGCCAAGAAGGTCGTTAAATTCAAAGCAGGAGCGGAACTCAGCGCAGCCGTAGGCAAATAATCTCACCGGCGGTTGCTGACCATAATTCAGCTTTCGTGCCGATCGCTTTCGTGCCCGTTACATCCGGCACGGAAGATGATCGGCTTTTTTCATACCTTTGCGGAGGCTTTCCGGTACTCCCGGATCTCTGCTACGGAACATATCCATTATATTTGACAGACGGGAACGGATCCCGCACCGTATGGAACAGAAAAGAAAAAAGACCCTGCTCGTCATCCTGCTTATCGTCCTGCTGCTGGCAGCAGACCAGATAGTCAAACTGTTCGTCAAAACCCATATGACCCTGGACGAGGCTATTCCTGTCTTCGGGCAGTGGTTCTACATCCGCTTTATCGAGAATCGTGGCGCGGCTTACGGGATGGAGCTGGGCGGAGAGTACGGAAAACTGATCCTCAGCTTGTTCCGGATCGCGGCGGTAGTGGCTATCGGCTGGTATATCTGCCGCCTGATCAAGCGTGCGGCACCGACGGGTGTGATCGTGGGTTTCGTTCTGATCCTTGTCGGCGCGCTGGGCAACATTATCGACTCGGCGTTTTACGGGCTGATCTTCTCGAACTCCACGTTTACGGATGTGGCACACTTCGTGCCCTGGGGAACGGGCTATGCCTCTTTCCTGCACGGAAGCGTGGTGGACATGCTTTATTTCCCGATCGTCGAGATCGACCGGATGCCGGACTGGATACCGTTCTTCGGCGGGGAACCGTTCACTTTCTTCAGCCCGATCTTCAATATCGCGGACTCGTATGTGACGTGCGGGATCGTATACCTGATCCTGTTCCAACGCAAGTTTTTTAAATAACCGTTCGTTTATTCACTACCCTACGGGAGTGTACTGTTCTCTTTGTGAACAAAGAGAACCAGAAAAACTTTTTGAGATGCTTGCGCATCTCTTGGGCCTGCCGGATACCCGATTCCTGAAACTTTCTCTTTGGGCCGGGAGCAATAAGGCACCTATAAAGCCTTGCAACGCCTGAGTTGCCTTATTGCCCCGACCCAAAAGCGGATTTCAAAGACAGAGGACTTCGGCAGACTAAGGAGTAGCGTAGCTGACTCAAAAGTTTTTGGTGCCGCTTTTTACAAAAAGCGGCAGTTCTCTGCGGGTAGTAACTAAACGAAGGATTAAAAAATAGAGAGATGGATACATTTTTGTTCGATAGCATAATAGTCGGTCCGATCCATAGCCGGCGGCTCGGCACCTCCTTGGGAGTGAATTTGCTCGCCCCCGACTCCAAACTCTGCAACTTCAACTGCATATATTGCGAATGCGGGTGGAACGGCGCGCGCGGCAAAGGCGCCTTCAACCCTTACGAGAAAGTCATTCCCGCCCTCGAAGCGAAACTCAAAGAGATGGCGGAAGACGGCAAATTGCCCGACGTCATCACTTTCGCCGGGAACGGCGAGCCTACCATGCACCCCGACTTCGACCGCATCATCGACGCCACCCTCAACCTGCGGAACAGATACGCACCCGGCACGAAAGTCGCCGTGCTGAGCAACGCCACCATGATCGACCGCGAAGCCGTAAGAAAAGCCTTGTTGAGAGTGGACCGGAACATCCTCAAATTCGACTCCGCCATCGACGCCACCATGCGTCACATCAACCAGCCGCAGAACGACCGCACCGTGGAACAGATCATCGAACTGTTGCAGCAATTCCAGGGCTGCCTCGTCGTGCAGACCATGCTCCTGCGGGGAGAATACGATGGACACCGGATCGACAACACGACGCCCGAAGAGGTAGAAGCCTATCTGGACGCCATCCGGCAGATACACCCGTCGGAAGTGATGCTCTACACCATCGACCGGAACACTCCCGCCGACGACCTCCAAAAAGTCCCGTATGAAGAGATGGAGGCGATAGCCGCCCGCATCCGCGAAATGGACATGGACATCATCACCTCCGTTGCCAGATAATCCGTCGCAGAACGGGCCGTCGCCTACATCAGGCAGAGCGCCATCGCCGCTCCCGCCTGCGCCACTTCGTATTCCAATGCCATCAGGCTGTCTTTCAGCGCATACCACTCGCCGAGCCCCATCAGGGCATCGACCGACGTGATCTTGCCCGCCTCCGCCGCACTCTTGAGCAGCTCCGGATAATCCGCCCCCGAATTATCCCCCAGCCGGGCCGCCAAAGCTGCAGACAGCGTGCGGAAACGCGAATAGAGCGTGCGCAGCCGCGTCCGGGCCGAAGCCTCCGTCGCCACATGCCGGGCCTTGGCCGCTTCGCCCAACGCCTTGGCGTGGCGCGTGCGGCCGCTGTTCTGCCACAAAGGCAGCGAAATACCCGCCAGCAAAGCGTTCGTCCCCTTCGAGCCCTCCACCTCCGCCTTGTAGCCCACTTTCAGTTTCGGTATCCACTCGTTACGACTCAGTTTCAGCTCCCGCTGCGCGATCAGCGTGTCGATGGCCGCAGCCTCCAATTCGTAATCCGCCGCCAGCGCAGCCGCCACGAATTCGTCCTGCGTTCCCGTAAACCCGAACTGGGGGTACCCTTGCGGGATGATCTCCGCGCCGCCATTCAGTTGCGTTAAAGCCGCAGCGGCCTCCTCCCGCTCCGTTTCGGCCAGCGTCAGGTTGTTCTCGACCTCGGTCAGCAGCATCTGGGCGTTGCGCAGCTCCACAACGGTGCTCTGTCCCGCTTCGATCGCCTCTTTATACAGCTCCGCCACCTTCCGCAGGTCATCGCGCCGCCGGGTCAGGATGTCCACCCGCTCGGTCGCATAGTTCAGCTCCAGGTAAGCGTCCGATACGGCTCCCATAATGCTGCGTCGGGCCGACCGGTACTCCTGCTCGGCCTTCGAGATGCCCAGCTTGCTGATCTTGTTGCGCTGGCGGTAGACCGTCGGGAAATCGAAAGCCTGCTCCACCGAAAGTTCGTAGCGCGTTTCGCCGGCGAAGTAGTATTCGAGGGCCACCTCCGGGTCCGCCGGTGCCAATCCCGTGCGCAGGCCGCGCACCGTCGCCGTGTGCCCCTTCTCCGCCGCATTCAACTGCGGGCTTCGCGAAGCCACGCTATTGAGGAATGAAGCATAGTCGCCCGTCTGGGCTGTCGCCACACCGCTGAACGCAACCGAGGCAAATAAGATCAGGCTATAAATCGTCTTTTTCATGTTCCGTGTTTGTTGCAAATTTCCGCTTTCGCCGCCGGGTCGGCAATCCCCGAAAAAAGGGATATGACGACCCGCTTATCCCTAATGTAAGGGAGACGTTGACGTTTTTTTCATCAAAGCATACACCACCGGCACCACGAACAGGTTCAGCAGCGTCGAGGTCAGCAGGCCGCCGAGGATCACGACCGCCATCGGGCTTTGGATCTCGTTGCCCGGCAGGTCGCCGCCCAGCGCCAACGGTATCAGGGCCAGCCCGGAGGTCAGAGCCGTCATCACGATCGGGCTGAGGCGGTCGGCCGAACCGTGCAGGATCTGTTCCCGCAAAGATAGTGCCGCTCCCTCAGCTTCGCAAGCCAGATGGCGGTAGCGCGAAATCAGCAGGATGCCGTTGCGCGTGGCGATCCCGAAGAGCGAAATGAAGCCGATGATCGACGGGATGCTGACGATGCCCGACGTGAGCCAGATCGACACCACGCCCCCGATCACCGCCAGCGGCAGGTTCAGCAGCACCACGCCCGTCAGTCGCAGGTCGCGGAACTCGTTGTAGAGCAGCATAAAGACCACGAGGATCGCCAGCAGCGAAGTCAGCAGCAGCGTCCGCGACGCCGAAGCCTCGCTCTCGAACTGGCCGCCGTACTCGATATGGTAGCCTTCGGGCAGCGGCACCCGCTCGGCGATGCGCTGTTGTATCCGTTCCACCACGCCCCGCAGGTCGGCCCCCTCGACATTGCCCGACACGACCAGTTTGCGGCTCACGTTCTCGCGGTTGATGGCGTTCGGCCCGGACGAGGAGACGATCTCGGCCACGTCGCCGAGCGGTACTTTCACCGTTTCACCGGTGGCAGTGCGGCCGTCCAGCAGGATCTGCGAAATGCCCTCCATCGAGGAGCGGCTCACGGAATCAAATTTCACGGTCAGGTCGAAATTCCGCGCCCCCTCGTACACCTCCGACACGGCCCGTCCCGCCAAGGCAATCTCCACCGTTTCGGTGAACTGGGCCGGGGTGATGCCCCATTGGCTTAACACCCCGCGCCGGGGCTTGATCTGCAACTGCGGCCGCTCGATCTGCTGCTCGACGTTCAAATCGACCAGCCCCGGAATATCCTGCGTGGCGGCCTTGATACGGTTGCCGAGGGCAAAAAGTTCATTGAGGTCGTCGCCGAACACCTTGATCGCGATGTTCGACCGGGTACCGGAGAGCAACAGGTCGATGCGGTGCGAAATCGGCTGCCCGATCTCGTAAGCGATCCCTTTGATGCCGCTCAGACGCTCGCGCACGTCGGCGAACACCTCGGCGCGGCTGCGCTCTTTCAGTACGAACGGCACGTCCATTTCCGAGGTCTCGGTGCCGAGGGCATGCTCATCCAGCTCGGCACGGCCCGTCTTGCGCGACACCACGACCACCTCCGGCACCTGCATCAGCTGCTCCTCGGCCAGCGTGGCGATCTTCGAACTCTCCTCCAAAGAGGTTCCCGGCAGGGCCGAAACCGAAATGGCCATAGACCCCTCGTTGAACGGCGGCAGGAAGTTGCGTCCCAGCGTGGTGAATATCGCCACGGCCCCCACGAACAGGGCGACAGCGGTGATAACGACCGCTTTTTTGTGGTTCAGCGCGCCGGCCAGCAGTCGGCTGTAACCCCCTTTCATCTTGCGCACGATCCACGGCTCGCGGTCGTGCCTGCCGAGCATCTTGTCCCCGGTCAGCAGGTAGCTGCTCAGCACCGGGGTCAGCGTGATCGCCACGATCATCGAGGCGAAGAGCGACACGATAAAGGCGATCCCCAGCGGTTGGAGCATCCGTCCCTCCATGCCGCTCAGGAAAAAGAGCGGGGCGAAGGTGACGATGATGATAAGGGTGGCGTTCCAGATCGACGCCCGGATCTCGGTCGAAGCTTCGTAAACCACTTTCAGGGTCGGTTTCCTTTCGGCCTCCGGCAAGTGGTGGTTCTCCCGCAATCGCTTGAATACGTTCTCGACGTCGATAATGGCGTCATCGACCAGCGACCCGATGGCGATGGCCATCCCGCCGAGGCTCATGGTATTGAGCGTGAAGCCCAGTAGTTTCAACACCATCATCGACACCAGCAGTGAAATGGGGATCGCCAGCAGCGAGATAATGGTAGTCCGGAAGTTCCCCAGGAAAACCATCAGGATCACGATCACCAGCACTCCGCCTTCGATCAGGGCGCGTTCGATGTTATTCACCGAGCTTTCGATAAACGTAGCCTGCCGGAAGATCTCCGTAGTCACCTGCACGTCCGGCGGCAGGTTTTTGGCGATCTCGGCGATAGTCCGGTCGAGTTTGTCGGTCAGTTCCAGCGTCCCGGTGGCGGGCTGCTTGGTGACCGAGAGCCGCACGGCGCGCACGCCGTCGATCGAGGCGTCCCCCATCAGCGGCGTTTTACCGCCCGTGCGCACTTCGGCAATGTCGGCAACGGTGACGGGCGTCCCTTCGGGCGAGAGTTTCACCACGCTGGCGGCTATCTCCTCCGGTGAGGTGGTACGCACCATGCCCCGGACAATATATTCGTTGCCGTACTGGTTCAGTACCCCCCCGGCGGCATCGGCGTTCATGCCCTGCGTCGCCGCCACCAGCTCGTCGAGGCTCACGCCGTAGTGTTTCATCAGCTGCGGCGAGGCGATGATCTGGTATTCCTTGATGTCCCCCCCGACGACGGTCACCTGCGCCACGCCCCCGGTCGAAAGCAACCGGGGACGGATAGTCCAGTCGGCCAGCGTCCGCAACTCTTCGAGTGAAGTGCTGTCTGCGGTCAGGCCGATGACCATCACTTCTCCCAGCAACGACGACTGCGGCGCCAGCACGGGGGCCTGCGCCCCCTGCGGCAGCTGCTCGCCGATACCGGCGAGCTTCTCGGCGACGATCTGCCGGGCGAGGTATATATCGGTTCCCCAGTCGAATTCGACGGTGACGGTGGAGAATCCGGTCGTCGAGGTGGAGCGCACCCGCCGCACGTCGGTGGCGCCGTTCAGGGCGGTCTCGACGGGGAAGGTGACGAGGCGTTCGACCTCCTCGGAGGCCATGCCGGGCGCTTCGGTCATCACCACGACGGTGGGCGAGGTGAGGTCGGGAAAGACGTCGACCTCCATCCGGCTGGCGGTATAGGCTCCGGCGATAAGCATCAACGCCGCGACGATCATCACGGTGAGCCGGTTGTGGAGCGAAAAATCGATTATTTTGTTGATCATCTGTTATGCAATTTAGGGTTCGGTTTATTGAAAAGACCAGCGATGCGTAGCATTGCCAGCTCCACCGCGAGCACGCGGGGCCCGCCCGACGTAAGGTTTAGTGTAGTTACGGCCCCCGTCGGAGTCGCCGAAGCGACCGTACCGCTAACGCAGGAAAGACAACCGGAAAGCCGTAAGGCTTTCGGAATGGATTTCCGTTAGCGCGCGACCTTTGGCAGTATCATTAAAGCCTTATCGGTGCACGCGGAGCCTGCCCGGCGAGGGCTTCCAGCGGCGAGCATCGCGAGCTGCGCAGGCCGGCGCCAGCGGTGCCGCTGGGCACTCCAGCCGGGCTGTAAATACCCTAAGTTGCGGCTCTTCGCCGGGGGTGGCTTCGGGCCGGCCGCTGCGCGGCGATCCAATATTGCAATAGACCGAACGATTGGATTTTAGTGGGTATGGCCGTGGGGTATAGCCGTGGACATGCCCGCCAGACGGACGTAATAGGCCCCCTCGGAGACCACCTCTTCGCCGGGCTTCAGGCCGCCGACGATCTCGATCCGCGCGCCGTCCGACGCCCCGGTCTTCACCGGCCGCTTGAGGTAATGTCCCGGCGAGGTGCGGATATAGACGTAATGCGCCCCCTGCTCCTCGGTCAGCGCCGACACGGGCACAGTCAGGACACCCTCGCGCGGTGCGCCTTTCAGGAACACTTCGACCACCGAGCCGGGGGTCAGGTTACCCCGGTTCTCGAACTCGAACCGCACGGGCAGCGTCGGCGATCCCGCCGCCACTGCGCGTCCCGATCCGATCAGGCGACCGTCCAATTCGCCCAAGTCGTGCGTTTTACCATTGTAAGGCGTGATGAAATTGGCCGTCCGCACCTCGGCCGCTTCGGCCAGGTAACGCTGCGGCACATCGGCCCGCAGCACCAGATTCCGGTTGGCCGAGATCGTAGCCAGCGGCTGTCCCGCCGACACAAAATCCCCTTCGCCCACGGCGAGTGAGGTGACATATCCGCTTTGCGGCGCCACGATGCTTTTTCCGCCTTTGGTGGCGTTCTCGGAGAGGACGGCCACTTTACGGCGCGCCACGTCGACGGCCAGCTTCGCCGCTTCCAGTTCGGCGCCGCTGACCACTTTATTGCCGGAAAGGGATGCGGCGCGGGCATGGTCGGCCTCGGCTTTCGCCAGTTCTGCGCGGGCATCGGCCAGCTGCTGCGGGTAGTTGCCGTCCACCATGCCGGCAGAGCCGAGGGTGATGAATGGCGTTCCCTTGGCAACTTTAGTCCCTTCGGTCAGGCCGCGGCCGCCGAAGCTGACGATACCCGAAGTGGTGGCCGTAACGGTCGAGCGGTCGCCCGGCGCGGCCTCGATGCTGCCGCCGGTGCGCACGACGCTGGCGAACGGCCCGGCCGCCGCTTTTTCGTATGTCAATCCGAGGGCCGAGGCCTGCTCTTCGCCGAGGGTGATTACGCCCGGCTCGTCGATATGGCCTTCCCCGGCGGTCTCTGCGGCATGGTCGTGGCCTTCGGCCCCGTGGTCATGCCCGTCGCCGGAGCCTTTGGGTGCGCATCCGGCTAATGCCAGCGCGGTAAACGCCGACAAAAATATCATGGGAAATTTCATGGAAAAATTCGTTTTACGGTTTTGAAAAGAAAGGCGCATGCTCCTGCCCCAAGGCAGGAAGCGCGCAGGTCAAAACTATAAAACGGGAGGAGCCCTTCCGGGCACGGAGACCGGCACCCACTGCGAAAGCAGCCGTGCGTCGGCGATAAAATAAGAGGTCGTCCCTTTTCTCAGGAACAAGCCGGCGACGGAGGAGAGACCCCGATGGCCGGTACAATGGTCACAAATAAAAAGCGGCAGCAGGCTGTCCGTCGCGGAGGTCGGATCGTCGCCCTCTCCCCCGGCGCGGAGCGTGAACGGCAGCGGCGCAGCGCATTTCACACCGGTGCAGTTGCAATCGCAGTCGGCGTCGAACAGCACGACCGCATGGCTCTGAGCGGCCAGCGCATGGCGGCACGGTACCGGGGCTTCGGTGCAGATCGATAGGTCGGAAGCCCGGTGGTGGTGCGGCACGACGGCATGCACGAACATCACCATGCTGGCGATCAGCACGGCGAAGAAGGCGATATGTCGGCGCAGTTTCATCGGTCCCGGAAGTGGAAAACGGTTAAAGATAACGATTTATTTCGATTCGCACCCGGCTTTGCCCGGCAGTTCGGGGAAATCGAGCTCCATCCGGCGGAACATTTCGATGTCCGCCGGTTTGAAACCCACGCGGTCGAGCGTTTCCGGTTCGTTGTGGTCGTTCAGGTAGTGGCGCGGGGTCACGGTGAAGAGCGGCGAGGTGACCGCCAGCGAATCGTTCCGGTACGGGGTTTCGATCCCGCCGACCGAGAGGAGCGTATGGAAGATCACGTTCGTGGTCACCGGCAGCGCGGCATGGGCCTCCGCCATCCCGCGGGCCTCCGGCCAAAGGGTGTCGTACTCCGGCGAGAACCACATCAGGAACGGGATATGGAGCTGGTAATAGGTCGGGATCGGCGAAGCGTGGAGGAACAGGTTCCGCCGGTCGTCGAAAATATCCTCGCCGTGGTCCGAAGCGTAGAACATCGCCGCGGCGGTATTGGGCTGCGCATCGAGCCGGGCGATGATCTGGCACAGCAGGTCATCGGTCGCGCGGATCGAATTGTCGTAGGCGTTGATGAGTATATCGCGGTTGTCCCGCGTCACCGACTCGTAGCTGGCGGGCCGGAAATAGATGTCATTGACGGGATAGCGCTCCTGGTAGTCGAAATGCGAGCCGTAGGTGTGCAGCACGATGAACAGCTTCCGGTGCGCCGTGTCGGCCAACAGGCTGTCCACGCTTTTGAGCAGCACCTCGTCGTAGGGGTTGAACTCCTCGCCTTTAGCCATGGCGTTGGCCTTGAGGAACACCGTCGTGTCGGCCTCGTCGCCGTAGTAGTCGATGAACGAGCGGTTAGGCAGCTGGTTCGAGAAGAACGCGGTGCGGAACCCCGCCTCCTTGAACGCCGTCAGCACGCTTTTATGCGTGTAAAGGATGTCGTAGTTCTCGGCCGAGGCCGCGCTGAGCATGATCGGCACGCTCTTGTGCGTGGCGTTGGCCTGCGTCAGCATGTCTTTGTACCAGACCAGCCCCCGGACCTTCGACAGGCAGGGATTGGTCTCCCGCCCGTAGCCGTAAAGCTGCCAGTTCAAGGCCCGCGAGGTCTCGCCGATCACCATCACATAGACCTCCCGCACGCTGTCCGGCCGCTCCGTAACGGCTTCGAAGGTGAAATCTTTGGAGGTCTCGGCATACCGGCTCCCCTTTTCCCACCGGTCTATGGCGAGTTTCATGTTGTAGCCGATATTCACGGGCCACAGGTCGAGCTTCGCCCTGTATTCGCCGTCCTGCCACCGCGCCCCGAACATGGTCCCGATACCGACCAGAAAGATCGCTGCGGCCCGGCCCAGGTTCCGTTTCCGGAAAGAGGCCGTGAGCCTGTCGCCCAGCCGGATGGACATCACTCCCAAAACTAAAGTGGGCACATAGAGCACGATCACCCCCACAATCGCCGGGGCCAGTTTGCCCAGCAGCTCCATCGCCTCTCCCGAATTGGTCGTAACCACGTTCAGCAGCATGTCCACGGCGATGATGGAGTTGCCAAACAGGTAGAGCAGCACCAGCTGGAACGCCCCGAAGACGAGCATCGGCAGCAGGCACCAGATCGGGATACCGGGCCTCCGGCTGGCGGTCAGCAGGGCCATCCAGAACCCGCCCGGCACAAGCATCAGGGCCAGCTTCCCGAACAAGGGCATCGGCTCGGTGCAGCACAGGAAGAGGTTGGGCACCAGCAGGACTGCGAGGAAGATCCAATAGTAAGTCCGCTGGTCGGAGAACCGGGCCTTCAGCCGTCGTATGAGATGTCTAAAAAGCTTCATTGATCTGGAAGAGGAAACCGCTCTGACCCTTGCCGAAGCCGTAGTCGAGGCGGACGTTCACCCGTTTCTTGAATTCCCACCGGTAGCCGATCCCGTAGTTGGGCAGCGTGTGGCCCCAGCGGAAAGTTTTAAAATCCTTGTACACGTTCCCCGCGCCGACCCAGGCGGCCAGTCCGTGGCGGTTGTAGATATGCTGGCGCAGCTCCATCTGGATCTCCGTCAGGTTGTTGTCGCGGTAGCGCCCCTCGTAGTAGCCGCGCATGCGGTACGAACCGCCCATCTTGGCCATCATCGTCCACGGCACGTCACCGTAGTTGTGCTGCGTGTGGAAGTCGAAAGCCAGCACAGCCCCTTTCCACAGCTTTTGGTAGAAGTCCACGATCAAGTCCGTGCGTCCGTAGGCATATTTGTTGCCGAGCCATTTGGTGTTGGCGTACTGCTCCAGCCGCACGTACCACCCTTTATAGGCGTTGGTCATCACGTCGCGCGAGTCGTAGTTCAGCACAAAACCCATGCCGAAGCTCAGGATCGACGGATTCTGCCCCTCCAGCAGCTCAGGCCGGTCGAACCGAAGGCCGTCCACGTAGTCGAAACTGGCCACCGGCCCCAGGTAGAGGTTCCGCGCGATGCGGAACTGGAAATCGACTTTGACCTGGTTCTGTTTGCGGGTGTATTTGCTGGCGTTGGCGTCATCCACGGCCATGTCGTAGCCGATCCCCCAGAAGGCGCTCGGGAACGAGAAGGTGTAGAGCAGGTAGTTGAGCCGGTACCTGTCCCGCGGAAAGATGTTGGTTCCCCGGATCCCCACCATATAAAACCCGGAAGTGGCCACCGAGCTGAACAGCGAGACATTGGAGGGTTGCAGCAGGGTGTCGCTGCGGTCCATCCGATAGAGGCCCGAAGCCACCAGCCCCAGGCCGACTTTGACATCGTTGGAGTAGAACGGGCCGCCGATAATGCTGAAATCGAATTTCTTCTCTTTCTTCTCCTTGTTCGATTCGGTGAAAAAACGTATAAACCGCTGCCAGCCGGTCAATTTCACCGGCACGCTGTCCGCGGCGGCGATATTCAGGCTGTCGGCCGCCGCCGTCAGCGTATCGGAAACCGGAACTATTTCCTCTTCGACAACCAAAACCGTATCCGCCGTCGGCACACCGTCCGCAGGCACTGCGAAACGGGTGCTTTGCGCCCGGGCGCTCCCGCAGGTAAAAATCATGCCGGTGGCGACCGCAAAAGCAAAGGTTCGCAGGGCAATATGGCGGTAACGGTTCATTTGCGGAGTATTCAAGGACAGGATCAATATTGGAGTTTGACGTTGTCCACCCAAAGGCTGTTGCCGACCGTGCCGACATAGGCGCCGTCGTAGCTGGAGGACATCTGGAGGATCATATGGGTGGGCTGTTCGTCTTCGGAGGCCCAGCCGGTTTCGCGGATCGGCACCATTTTGCCTTTGCTGTTGCGGCAGTAGTAGGCCCGGTCGTCCGGCACCAGCCCCATCTGGGGCGTGAAAGCCGGGTCACCGGTAATGTCGCCGTAATGCACCGGGATCGTGTGGCCGTTGACCCAGTCGGGGGTATTGGTACCGATACGTTCGTTGGCGGTGCCCACGCGTTTGGCGTAGACGTTCCCGTCGGCATCCTCCCAGCGCTTTTGCAGCAGCAGGATCACGTCCGCGTAGTCCTGACCGGGGACGGTCTTCTGCGAGCTGAAACCGGTGGCTTTGATCCGGCTCTTGGAGCCGTCGGTACGGTACTTGTAGTCGAACACCAGGGCTTTCGGCTTGTCGGTGAACGGCACGCCGTGGTTCAGCTTGGCCATCGGGTTCTTGGTGTCTTTGACGGGTTCGACGACGTCGCCCAGGAAAACACTCCCGGAGGCGAGCACCGAGATGTTTACGATCCCCAGCACCTTGACTGTTTCCAGTTTGGTGTCGAGCCGGGCGCACCGGCCACTGCCGCGCTGCTCGGGAAATACGGTGGCGCTGCATTTGGTGATGCCGCTCACTTTGGCGAGCACGTTGGAGGTGCCCCACGGCGATTTGGGATTGCGGCGGTAAGGGATGTCGCCTTTAATGGTGTCGTTCGGGGCGATCTCGTAAAGGTAGCGGACGTTGCCGCCTATCACGCCGGATTCCTTGATCTCGCGAACGGCCCACTGATCGAAATTACCGAATGCGAGGTTCACTGTTTTC
Source organism: uncultured Rikenella sp. (assembly GCA_947627885.1). Taxonomy (GTDB): domain Bacteria; phylum Bacteroidota; class Bacteroidia; order Bacteroidales; family Rikenellaceae; genus Rikenella. Next base: position 7,928 of record CANQXP010000002.1, on the reverse strand, counting down.
TGCCCCGATGCGGGAACTACTGCGGCTCCCATGCCGGCGGCGACCACAAGGGCGGTAAAGATTTTGTTCATACCTAATCCTCCGTTTTAGGCCTGTAAGGGCTGGTTATAACCATGTTCCCTTTTTTCAGGCAGTAGCAATTTGGCAAAGATACAAATTATTTGTAATCTCCGGTTTAACTCGCATCAGGAGCAGAGACATAACCAGACTGAATTCGGTCTGCATATCGCTGTTTTCCCAAAACGCTCAGCCGGGTGATCCGCTCAACACGATACAATAAGCAGCTTGTTTTTTTCTGTTCTTATTCAGACTCAAAATTATATCCGCAAGCTGGGCAGCCAAAAGATATAACCAATCACTAATTACAAATAAATCCATATTCGTTTTAACGAATATACTAACAGAAAGCAATCCTCTTTTCGTATATCGAGGGAAGGATTATTTCCGGTTTTACCTGTAAAAATGCCGGGGAGGACTGTTCTAAAACAGTCCTCCCCGGTGGTTTATCTATCGTTTATTTCTGTTTATCCGCAGCCGGAAAACGCCGAGCCACTTTGACGCTGGCCATTCACCATACATATGGCTCCTGAAGAGGCACGGGCGTTATTCTATCGCGAAAGTTGCGACAATAATGTTTTTCTCATCGACGGTATTAGGATTCTTAACCGTGATGCCGTATTCGCCCTCGGGTTTTTCGGAAAGCTTGATCAGATATGAATTTGTTCCGTATTTTTTGGCCGTATACGGCAGGTGTTCCAGCTTCCCGGACTTAACACTCCCGAACGTGCTTACGGAGGCCGTTTCGGCCAAACGCCGTTTACCGGTAGATTCGAAACGGAATATGTTGATGATCGATATCGGATCGCTGTTATTGTCCACGGCTCGCACGATAAAACAGATATCGTTGTCCTTATTGAGCCGGACTGCCGCCTTGGGACTTTCGATAATGATCTTCGTCTTGGCTTTCCCGATGCCTACGATAATCGCGCTGGCGTTCACACGCGTACGCATCATAACATTCTCCTTTTCGAGAGGACTTACTGTGTGCTATCGGGAAGAACAGCCACAGCTTCTCCGATAAAATCAGGTTCGGGAAGGGCTGTATCCTGAGCCAGGACGGTCTGCAAACAACCACAGCAAAAAAGTAGTAGAATCAATGTCTTTTTCATGGCGATAAATAGTTTGTGCATACAAAAATAATAAAATGTGCTAAATAAACAAAATATCCACCGTCATCACCGGAAAGCATCAAAAATATTCATCTTCAGTCATTTGTCAAGCAAGATTACGAGTGTCCTGATCGCCGCATTCGCGACCGGCGTACCCGATTGTAATCACACTAATAGGGCTGATAAAGTATGGATAACCTTGTCAGCCCTATTAATCACATCAAGACTTGCGGAGCCTGAGGAGTAGCGGAGCTATATCAAAAGTTCTTTGGTGCCGTCTTTCTTTCACGAAAGCGGCAGTCTTCCAAAACCCGAAGAACACGGTGTCCCAATGATAGATCGGTTTAGAAAGCGAACACCAGGTTTGCCCCGCAGGTGAACGGCTTGCCCCGTTGGATGAACGAATTGCCGAACGACTCGAAATAGAACGCCCCGTAGTCCGCGTCCAGGATATTGCGCGACCACAGCTCCAGCCGCACGAAATCGTGACGGAACGATACTTTGGCGTTCAGCAGCCCGTAAAACGGCTGCCGGACATCGTTCGCCTCGTTCCAGTAGATACGCCCCGCCCCGGTGTACTGCGCCGCGAAAGTCATCTGGTTCACCCACTTGTTCGGCAGGTTCAGCGAGTAGGCCGCCCCCACCGAGAAGGTATGCTGCGGCACGTAGGGGATGAACTTCCCCTTGTAATCGACCGCCACACCCGAAGAGTTGGTTCCCCCGTCGTAGTCGCGGAACGTGGCGTGCGTGAAACCGTAATTCACGTCGATGCTCAGCCCCGCCGCAGGCCGCAGCCCCAGCGACACCTCGACCCCGTAGCTCCGTCCCTTGCCCGCATTGGTCAGAATGCGGCCGCTGCCCCCGTTCACGAACTGCGTCAGCTGCACGTCCTTGATGTCCATCAGAAACAGCGCCAGCTCGGCGTTCAGCAAACCGTTCCAGAACGAGCCGCGCGTCCCCAGTTCGTAATTCCACGTTTGTTCCGGCTTATAAGCCAGCGCGTTGCGGATATTCCCGTCGGTTGCGGCAGCCTTCGTCGCCGAAGCTCCCGGACGGCCGCTGCCGCCCCCCATCGAGGGTCGCGAATTGCGCAGGCTGTCCTGCATCACCTCTGAGAACATCTGGATGTTGTACCCCCCGGCCTTGTATCCCTTCGCCACCGTGAAATAGGTCATGATCTCCGGCGTGCACTCGTACTTGAGCGAGACTTTCGGCAGCCATTGCAGGAAATCCTGGTCGTCCTTGCCGACTAAGTTCTTGCTGATCGGCATTTCGACACCCGCCGGCGGCAGCATCGGGATGCCGCCCGGCTTGTTCTGCGCCAGCAGGTCGATCGCCATCGACGTGTTGTACTTCAGGTATTGTTTTTCGTAGTCCAGCCGCAGCCCCAACGTCAGCGACAGGCCGTCGGTCAGCAGGTTGTTGAACGTGGACTGGTGGAACACCGCCCCTCCTACGGTAGGCGTGCGGTAAGTCCCCGGATTGGGTATCTCGTCGTTGAGGATCGTCAGCGCGACCGGCATCTGGATGTTGTCGAACACCGGCTGGAGGATGTTCCGGATGCCGTCCTGTTTGAACAGCACGTCGCCGTCCGTGGTCAGGTGGTTGTAGAAACCGAACGCCCCGACCGACCATTGGTAGTCCTGCTCCTTCACCGAACGGATCGCGATCTCCTGGTTGATCGAGTTCTGGCGCTGCCGCTGGTTGATGGTGAAGATGCTCTGCCGCGTGAAATCCTGATCCATCCACATGTCGTCGTTCAGCCATTGGTAACCCGTGTTGGAGGTCAGCAGGATCTTGTCCGTGCGATACTCGAACCGCACGGAATTGTTGCTCATCCGGCGCAGGTAATTGCCCCGGTCGTTGTAGTCCACAGGGTTGATCTTGCCGGACTCTTTATCGTATAACCCGTAGGCGAACGCTCCCTGGTCGGTGAAGTCGAAGCTGGAGGCCAGCATCGCTTTCAGGCGCGGGTTGATCTTCCACTCCAGCTTGAGCCTTCCGCCCGCCGACTGCCCTTCGTCCACCTTTTTGCCCGTGAATTCGTTCTTGAAATAGCCCCCTTCACGCTCGTAGTAAGCCCCCACACTCAGCCCCACCTTGTCGCTGAGTTTGGCGAGCTTAGATATTTTGACGTTCCAGTTGCCGTAATTGCCGCCTCCGACCGAGAGCTTGTGCCCCTGGTACTCGAACGGCGAGAGGGTGTAGACGTTGATGATCCCGCCCATGGCGTTGCGGCCGTAGAGGGTTCCCTGCGGCCCGCGCTGCACCTCGATGCGCTGGATGTCCATAAATTCGAAGTCGAAGGTCGATTTATCCATGTAAGGGATATTGTCCACGTACATGGCCACGCTCTGTCCGCTGCTGCGCGCCCCGACACCCCGCAGGTAGATCGGGGTGGTCATCTTCGACCCGTAGTCCGGAATGAAAAGGTTCGGCACGAAGGCGCTGAGGTCTTTGACGCTTTCGATCTGGCGGTTGCTGATCTTGGCCGGGGTGATGAGGCTGACGGCCTCCGGAACGCTCCACAGGTCGTTGGTCTCTTTCGAGGAGGAGCGTATCACTACTTCGTCGGTTTCGAGGGTACGGATCGAGTCGAGCAGGGCGTCTTCCCCCGCCGGTACGGAGAGCGGGAGCGCCTTGCCGTTATCCGCGGCGTAGGCCCCGGCAGTAATGACCGTAGCGCAGGCAGCCAGTAAAAATCGTTTCATGGAGAGGTGGTTGGTTACGGTTGCAAAGGAAAGGCATTGCCCCCGGCCCGGCAATCGCTATATGTAGTGATATTTGCGGCCTTGTTTTTTTGGCGGGCTTGACGGTTTGGGCCGCAAAGGAATAACGTATCCGCGCCTCCGGTGGCGCATTCCGGCAGCGGGCGGCCCGAATTCGAAAGAGGGTAAACCGGGGTTCCCGTGTCAACGGCGGGCCGCCCCCGATAGAGGATTGCGGAGCCCAAGGTGTAGCGTAGCTAACAGAACAGGCAACGTCTGCGCGTCAGCGGGCAGTCCGCAGCCACTCCGGGCTGACGTTGGGAGATCTTGTCCAAAAACCGTAGGCTTAATATTGAGTTTCCGCCAGAGTGGCTGGGCCGCAGTTTCCCGGGTCGGAAAGTCCCACTCGGCATGCGAGCCGGGTTATCCTATTTCGCCTCCGTCGGTAGCGGACATACCGGACAATACGCTGCAAATACGCCGTATAAAGCCCGCATCGGAATCCCCGTGGGTTCGAAAGGGAGGCGAAAATAAAAAGGCAGAGCCTCCGATCGAAAGCCCTGCCCTGAAAATTATACGGAAAGAGTATTACGCCGTCACATCCGCCAGCAGCGCCTTGGCAGCCGCCACATTGGAGCCGGCAGTCACCTTGCGCAGCCATTCAGCCGCTTTGGCGTTGTTGCCTCTGTTCTGGTAAGCCACCCCGATCAGGAACGCGATGTCCCCCTTCTTGCCCGCATCGGCCTGAGCCGCGTAAGCGTCCGCCCCTTTGGCGATCACCACGTCATATTTCTTCAGGTTGTTGGCCGTCTGGATCAGCAGCAGGTTGGCGTCCGCATTCTCCGGGATAGCCGCCACGTAGGTCTGCACCTTTTCGATGTCGCCCGCTTTGGCGGCTTCGGAAGCGGCTACCAGCATATAGGTGTCCATATCCGCTTTCGCATCGGTCGCCTGCTTGGCGAACTTGCTGTTTTCGGCCCCGGCCGCGATCACCTGCTTGTAAAGCTCCATAGCCTGTTCCAGCTGCCCCATTTCGGCATAGGATTTAGCGGTGAAGTAGGCCAACTGGATATTGTCCGGATCCTGCTTGAGCCCCTTCTGGAAACTTTCGAGCGCTTTGTTGTAGTCTTTGGTGTTGAAACTGTTTATCCCCTGCATCATGTATAGCTGAGACACAGTACGTCCCATTTTGCGGGACATCATGACATCGCCTTGCAGGTCTGCCATATTTTCGGCCTTAACGAAAGCTGCGATCGCTTCGTCGATTTTCTGCGCCTTGTACAGGTCGCTGCCTTTTTGCTGGTAGCAGGTCGGTAAATATTTCTGTGCTTCGGTAACAATATCCACCGCATCGGCCCCGACGGCCTGGCCCATCTTGACTACTTCTTCGAGTACGGGAATGGCTTCTATAAGTTTCTTGTTGTTGAGCAATTCCCCGGCTTCTTTCATTTTGAGTTCCACCTCTTCCTTGTTCTGCGCCGACGCCCCCAGCACCATCATCATGGCTGCCAGGGTCATCCCCCACAATTTTACTTGCTTCATTTTCTTACGGTATGTTTAGGTTAATATTCGGCAAATGCCCGCCCCGACGGGAGCGACAACTACAAATTGAATGAAATTTTCGGAGAAATCAAAATTTCCGGCCGGTTTTCAGCCGCGCGTTTCATCAATTCAACCTTTGGCGCTCCTGAGGGCCGCGAAGAAGCCGGTCATCAGGGCGGAACACTCCTGCTCCAGCACGCCCGCCACCACGACGGTCCTGGGGTGCAGCAGCTCTTTAGAAACGGTCGTGTAGCCCCGTTTGGTATCCGGCGCGCCGTAGACCAGCGTTCCCAGCTGCGCCCACCGCAGCGCCGCCGCGCACATCGGGCAAGGCTCCACGGTCACATATAGCGTGCATTTGTCCAAATACTTGCCGCCCAGCGCTGCGGCTGCGGCCGTCAGGGCCTGCATTTCGGCATGGGCGGTGACGTCGCCCAGCGTTTCGGTCAGGTTATGGGCGCGGGCGATGGTGCGTCCCCCGGCCACCACCACCGCGCCGATGGGTATTTCGCCCTCCCGCTCCGCCTCGCGGGCCTCGGCCAGCGCCAGCTGCATATATTTTTCGTGGGTATCGGCCATCCGGTTCGGGTTGTGATAAAATTCGTATCTTTGAATTTCCAAAATTACGCGAAAAAATGTTCAGAACAGCTACTTGCGGCGAACTTAGGCTCGCCGACGCGAATAAGACCGTCACGCTGGCCGGATGGGTGCAGAAGGTGCGCAATCTGGGGGCGATGGTATTTATCGACCTGCGCGACCGTTACGGGATCACCCAGATCACGGTCGACGAGCATGCTCCGGCGGCGCTGAAAGAGGCGGCCGAGAAGTTGGGGCGTGAGTATGTGATCCGGGTGACGGGTAAAGTCACCGAGCGGTCGGCCAAGAACAGCAAGATACCGACAGGCGAGATCGAGGTCATCGCTTCGGAGATCGAGATATTGAATGCGAGCGAAGTACCGCCGTTCACCATCGAGGAGAACTCGGACGGGGGAGATGACCTGCGGATGAAGTACCGCTATCTCGACCTGCGGCGTGCGCCTTTGCAGCGGGCGATGATGCTGCGGCACCGGCTGGCGCAGGAGGTGCGAGGCTATCTCGATGCGCAGGGTTTTATGGAGATCGAGACGCCCTACCTCATCAAATCGACGCCGGAGGGGGCGCGGGATTTCGTGGTGCCGTCGCGGATGAATCCGGGTGAGTTTTATGCCTTGCCGCAGTCGCCGCAGACGTTCAAGCAGCTGTTGATGGTCAGCGGTTACGACCGCTATTTCCAGATCGTGCGCTGTTTCCGCGACGAAGACCTGCGTGCCGACCGTCAGCCGGAGTTCACGCAGGTGGACTGCGAGATGGCGTTCGTGGAACGCGAGGATGTGCTGGACGTGTTCGAAGGGATGATGCGGACGATGTTCGACAAGACGCTGGGGGTTAAGTTCGATTCGGAAAAGTTCCCCCGCATGAGCTGGCACGAGGCGATGGAGACTTACGGCTCGGACAAGCCGGACATTCGGTTCGGGATGAAGTTCAACGACCTTACGGCCCTTGTCAAGGGGCACGATTTCGCGGTGTTCGACACGGCGGAGTATGTGGGGGGGATTTGTGCGGATGGGTGTGCCTCCTATACGCGCAAACAGCTGGACGGCCTGACGGAGTTCGTGAAGCGGCCGCAGGTGGGGGCCAAGGGTTTGATCTATGTGCGGCGCGAGGCGGACGGCAGTTACAAGTCGAGCGTGGACAAGTTCTATTCGCAGGAGGAGCTGGCCCGGTGGGGCGAGGCTTGCGGTATGAAAGCCGGGGATTTGCTGCTTATTCTGGCGGGGGCTAAAAAACCGACTTTGGCGGCTTTATGCGCCTTGCGTTTGGAGATGGGCGACCGGATGGGGCTGCGGCCGCACGATACGTTCGCACCGCTGTGGGTGGTGGATTTCCCGCTTCTGGAGTGGGACGACGAAACGCAGCGCTACTATGCGATGCACCACCCGTTCACGGCTCCGAAAACGGAGGATATGGACAAGTTCTTCTCGACGGATATCAAGGTGCTGGGGGATGTGCGGGCGGAGGCTTACGATTTCGTGGTGAATGGGGTTGAGGTCGGCGGGGGGTCGATCCGTATTCATGACGGGAGGGTGCAGAGCCGGATGTTCGAGGTGTTGGGATTTACGCCGGAGGCGGCGCAGGCGCAGTTCGGGTTCCTCTTGGGGGCGTTCAAGTACGGGGCGCCGCCGCACGGGGGGATAGCGTTCGGCTTCGACCGCATGTGCTCGCTGTTCGGGGGCTCGGACTCGATCCGGGACTACATCGCGTTCCCGAAGAACAACAGCGGCCGCGATATGATGATCGACGCGCCGTCGCCGCTGGCACAGGCGCAACTGGACGAATTGCAGATCGCTGTCGCCAAACCCGAATAATTACCGTTCGTTTTTATAACTACCCCCTGGAGGGTACTGTTCTCTTTGTGAACAAAGAGAACCAGAAAAACTTTCGAGGATGCTTGCGCATCCTAAATCTATCA
>CANQXP010000001.1 GCA_947627885.1 uncultured Rikenella sp. | reverse complement strand
TTCCCGTCCGTTGCGTACGGGAGTGACGGGGATACGGAAGGGGGAGACGCAAAGCAGACCCACCCCGCCCGCGTCGCCGGACGATATGCGCCTTATTCCAGCCGGCCCTTGAGCGCCATAATCCGTTCGTAAGCCTCGGCGATCCGCCGGCGCGGTATGCGCCCCTGACGCACCAGCCCGTATATCAGCCCGATGGTTCGCGGGGTCAAGTCCTCCTCGTAAACCTTGCCGTTATTCCCGATAATGACCATGTCCACGCCTCCGTTGATCGCCAGTTCCAGAGCCCGCTCCAGCGAATAGTGGTCGACGATCGCCCCCATGTTCAGGTCGTCGGTGACCACCACGCCCCGGTAGCCCATTTCGCCGCGCAGGATGTCGGTGATCCACCGCCGCGACAGCGATGCCGGATAATCCGGATCGGTGTCCCGGTGCAGCAGGTGCCCCACCATCACGAAATCGGCGTACCCTTGGGCAAATAAAGTCCGGTATGGCGCCAATTCGCGTTCCCGCTGCCAGCTCCGCGTAATGTCCGTGAGTCCCGCATGGCTGTCCGCCCGCGAACTGCCGTGACCGGGAAAGTGCTTGAGCGAGGTCAGTATTCCCTTATCATGCAAAGCCTCCACCCAGATCCTCGCCTGCGCCGCGACTACCGCCGCATCGCCCGAAAAGCTCCGCCCTAAAGCCCCGATCACGGGGCATTGCGGATCGACGTCCACATCTACGCACGGCGCGAAATCGACGTTGATCCCGGCCTTGCGGCAAGTCTCCGCCGTCCGTGCAGCCCATTTCCGCGTGGTGTCGGGGTTATTCAGTCCTCCCTGCCGCGCGGCGCTTACGCTGGTCGGAAACCCGTAAGCCGGTTTGAGCCGGTCGACGCGGCCGCCCTCCTGGTCGATGGTAATAAAAAGTTTCGGGTGGCCGCTCTCCCGCGCCAACCGTTGCAGGTCGGCGCTGAGTTGTCGCAACTGCCCCGGCGACTGGATATTGCGGCGGTTTTTCGCCGTCGGCACGTCCCGGTCGAAGTAGATCACCCCGCCGATGCCCTGCCTCTGCACGGCGTCGGCCACATCGCCGGTGGCCCCGAAGCCCCGGAAACCGGCAATGACCATCTGCCCGATCTGCCGCCGCAGCACGCTGTCTTCCTCCTCGGTCTGTGCCCGCAGCGCACCGCCCGCGCAAATCAGCAGGACACTAAGGATAAGCCGTTTCATAATTCCCGATCGAGTTTGAACCGCATACGCAGAATGCCGGACTCAGGATCGTAATCGGTCGAGATCATGCGCAGGTGCCCGATCTCGGAGGTGTTGGCGACGTGCTCGCCGATGCAGGGACAACGGTCGTAGTCGCCCACGCAGACGATGCGCAGGCCGGCGTCCGGCCCCGCCGCGGCGGTTTCGGGCAACCGCGAGAGGTCGAACTCGGCAGCGGCGGCGGAGTAAGGCATTGTCTGGTAGGTAACGGCCATATGTTTGTCTATCTGGTCGTTCACGATGCGCACCACGTCTTCGACTTCGGCCGGGGTGAGGTTGCGCCCGACGTTCCGGAAGTCGAAATCGACTTTCGATTTCTTCCGCTCCAAATGGGTGGTCACGGCGCGCCCGCATCCGAACATCCTCACCATCGTACCGCCCAGTATATGCTCGGCGGTGTGCATCTCCCGCGGATATACCTTGTCACTCATAAATTTGCTGATTTATAGTTCGTTTATTTATTACCCCCGTATGGAACTGCCGCTTTCTTGAAAGAAAGACGGCACCAAAGAACTTCCAGCTAGCTGCGCTACTCCTTAGTCTGCCGAAGTCTTCATCTTTGGGGTGCGGTGAACGGCGGCCATAAGTCGTCTTTACTTCAAGGCCGCCGCTCCCGCGCCCCAAAAACTAAGGCTGTGATAGATTTAGGATGCGCCAGCATCCTCGGAAGTTTTTCTGGTTCTCTTTGTTCACAAAGAGAACAGTACCCTCCAGGGAGTAGTAATAAAAACGAACGATTAATCTTCTTTTTTGATGATATCGCGCAGCGGGATCGCCTGGAACGCCATTTGCGACACACTGCTTTCGTAAAGGATGCCCACCGTTTGCGGGTCGATCATCGTCAGGCAGGAGTAGCCCCAGCCCGGCTCCTCGTCCAGCAGCAGCTCATTCTGCGGCAGCCACGTCATGCCATTGTCCAGGCTCGCCTTGATCGTGATCCGGGAGCGCGTTTTGGTCGTGTCCGGATTCGAGAACAGAAGAATATCACGGCCCAGCACATTATCAGCAGCAGGAACCTTGATTAAACTGGCCATGCAGACCGGTTCGCGCAGCGCCTTGCGCGAAGTCGGGTGCTCCTCCCACGTGCGGCCCATGTCGCGCGTCACGCAAATCGCACGGCTGTCCCCCTCGTTCCGGCGCATGTTCAGCATCAGCACCCCCGGCTCCAGCTCCACCACCTGCGCCTCCGTCGTGTTTCTGAACGCCGGCGCGCCGATCGTCCACGTACGGCCGTTGTCCCGGCTCCAGACGATCGAAGCGAACGGCATGTGCGTCGAATCCGTCCACTGGATCGGGAACACCAGCGTGCTGTCCTGCATCACGATGCCCCGACCCGGCCCTTGGAGGATCAGGTGCCACGACGGATTCTTGATCTGCGCCGTGATGTTCGCCGGCTCCGACCACGTCAGCCCGTCATCGTCGCTGTGCACCAGCAACACCTGTCCCGTCTGTTCTTCCGGCGTCATGGCATCGTTGCGCGAAGCCCACCAGCCCCGGCCGCCGCCCATCCCGTGGTTCCACAGCGCCATCACCCACACACGACCGCGCAGGGGATCCACCAAGATGGACGGGTCCCCCACCCCGTTCTGCGAGTGCGGCAGCGAGCCGTACGAAGTCATGTCCATGATCTTTTTCATCGGCTCCCACGTTTTCCCCCCGTCCGTGCTGCGGCTCAAGCCCACCTGCACATCCTCCTGCAAGTCGATATTATTCTGGTTACGCACGTCATAGACCCCCAGCAACGTCCCCGCCGGCGTGGTCGCCAGCCCCGGGATACGGTAGGTGTGCACCCCGTCGTCCCCCGCCGTGCGCACCGACACCGCCGGACGATGGCCGTCAGCCTTGTGGTTGCGGTTCAGCTGCGCGAAGCGTCCCCCGTCGAAAGCCACCTTCGAGATCGTCGGCGCAAACTTGAAAGTCAGGGGCGTATCCTCCGCGATCGAAAGGCTGATATAGAAGTAGTTGGTCCACGGAAAGAGCTTCTGGTCGAAATTCAGCGTCATCGAGCGCGCCGCCACCGTGTCCTCCGCCAGTTTCACCGCATAGGCCGGATTATCGTAAACGGTCTGTCCCCCGCCGTACTCCCCCATGCCGTGGGCCAGTCCCGACGAAGCCGTCCGGGAGCCCAGCATCGAGGTGGTGCCGGTGTAGAAAATACGCACCGCCTTGATATACGGCAGGTCTTTTTCCGGGAAATCGACCGTCACGCTGGTCATCCGCTCCCCGTTGAGGGTGGGCGTCACGCGCAGGTCGAAGACGATGTTGTTGGCCCGCCCGACGACCACCGGAACAGTCGGCTCGTGGACGAAAACGGTCTGCGCGCGGGCCGCCGTACAGGCGATCCCTGCGGCCATCAGGCAAATCGAAAGTATTTTTTTCATAAAAGGTCGGTTATAGGTTAGAAAGGTGATAGGACGTCAGGTTATTCCGTTTCGGCAAGTTCGAACTCGAACATGCCCTGTTCCCGCAAGACGTCGAGGTAGGCTTTCGAAAAGCGGAGATTGTCGGCCTTGGTGTAGCGTCGTTCGGTAAAGATCCGCGCCAGATTCGGCAAATCATTGGCCTTCAGCAACTCTTGCGTCTCCTCCGAAGCCTCGCGCGCCGCCCACACCTCGTCGATCCACTCCGGCGTGTAGTCCTGATAAGTCTCACGATGCACCACCGCCTCCAGCGGCAGGCGGTCGGTCAGCGGCGGAAGCGGCTCCGCCGGGTAGCCCACCGCCACGGTCGTGACCGGCACCACCCCTTTCGGCAAGTGCAAAATCCGCACGATATCCGCAGCATTATAGGTCGTCGTGCCGAGATAGCATATCCCCAGCCCGTTGGCCTCCGCCTCCAGCGAGAAGTTCTGCGAAGCCAGCAGCGCGTCTATCGCCGCGTTCACGAACCATTGCAGATTGTCGTAGCCCGGCTCCGCCCCGCGCTGCCCGCACCACAGCGAGAACCGGTGCACGTCGGCGCAAAAGGTGACCAAAGCCCCCGCCGTGACCGCCGCAGGCTGTCCGAAATGGCACGGCCCCAGCTCCGCGAAAACCGGCCCCCCGGCATGGGTAACGACGATGCTGTACAGCTGCATGTTCCCCACCGTCGAAGCCCGCGCGGCGGCAGCCAGCAGTTCGGTCATCAACGGGTCGGGAATCGTCCGCCCCGGCTCGAACTGACGCACGGAACGGTGGTTTTGTATCGTTGGTATCATATCTTACAAAGATAACGAAAGCCGAATGCATTCCAAATGTGTCCGGAGTTGCCGGGGCGCATCTTGCGGTATGTAAATATAGAATTATATTTGCGATGATGAAAAAAATGAGCTTCTCCAAGTACCAGGGCGCGGGCAACGATTTCGTGCTGGTCGATGCCCGGACGGGCGATCCCGGCCTAACGCACGAAGAGGTGCGCCTGCTGTGCGACCGGCGCTTCGGCATCGGTGCCGACGGGCTGATGACCCTCGAACGCGACCCGGCGGGAACCGATTTCTACATGCGCTACTACAACTCGGACGGCGGCGAATCCACCATGTGCGGCAACGGCGGCCGGTGCATCGCCCTGTTCGCCGCCCACCTGGGGATCGGGGGAGCCGTCAAGCGGTTCAACAGCAGCGACGGGCTCCACGAAGCGGAGCTGCTGCCCGACGGCCTGATCCGGCTGCGGATGATCGACGTGAAAGGGGTCGAACCGCTGGCCAGCGGCCGTTCGTGGTTCGTCTTCACCGGGTCGCCGCATTACGTCGAATTCACGGACGACGTGTCGGCGGTCGATGTGGCCGGGCGCGGCGCGGAGATACGCCGCAGGCCAGAGTTCGCGGCGATGGGCGGCACGAACGTCAATTTCGTGCAGGTACAGGGGCCGGGGCAAATCAAAGTGCGGACGTTCGAACGGGGGGTCGAGGCCGAAACACTGGCCTGCGGCACGGGGGTGACCGCGGCGGCGCTGGTTACGCACCATATATTGCAACCGGAGTGCCGCGACTTCGCGGTACGGGCCATGGGCGGAGAGCTTGGCGTGAAGTTTGCAACGATCCCGGACGGCGGCTTTGCCGAAGTGTTCCTCACCGGGCCTGCCCAGCGGGTCTTCACGGGCGGGATCGAATGGTGAGCCGGGGCCGGAAGGGCCGCGACCACGGGGGAACGCCGAAAAATGCGCCGCCCGGCGTGCGAATTGAAAAAAATCGTATAATTGCAACGTATAACCTTTCCTATTATCAGTAGTTCAATCGTATGAAATCGACCAAAGATTTCCGGGCTTCCGGGGGCGAAGAGACGACCCGCAAGGCCACTAAGCTCGACCCCATCCGCAAGAGCGGCAAAGAGCGCCACACCCTCTACAAGTCGCTGGACGAGGAGGAGGACGACGAATTGCTGGCCCTGCGCAAGCGGGAGTCCGCGCTGGATTACCTGGACGACGGCGACGAAGAGGACGAGGAGGACTTGTAGCCCGTTCCGCCCCACGCGATAGCAACCGACCCTGCGGCATCGTCCGGCGATGGCGGCAGGGTTTTCCTTTCCCGTTCCGGGAAAAACCGAAAAATGCCGGTACATTTACCGACCCGTAAGAAGCCGCCTGCCGAACCGGCGCCGGGCTTCGAACCTTTCAAAACAACAGCCTCAACATGGAAAAATTCGTTATGGCCGGCGGCACGCCGGTGCGCTACGCCGACGCGGGCAAGGGGACGCAGGCCGTCCTGCTGCTGCACGGCTACCTGGAATCCATCGAAGTGTGGGACGATTTCGCCGGGGAGCTGGGGAAAAATTACCGCGTGATCCGGATGGACCTGCCGGGCCACGGCTTTTCGGACTGGGGCGGCCGCGAGGTGGTCGGGATCGACTACATGGCCGACACCGCGGCGGCCGTGCTGGAGCTTGCCGGCGTGGAGCGGTGCACCGTGGTGGGACACTCGATGGGGGGCTACGTGGCCCTCTCTTTGGCGGCGAACCACCCGGAGAAGGTCGAGGGGCTGGTGCTGTTCCACTCCTCGCCGAACGCCGACACGCCGGAGAAGGCGGCCAACCGCCAGCGCGAGATCGAGCTTATAGAGGCGGGCAAGAAGGAGATGCTGGCGAAGGTCAATCCCGGCCGGGGCTTTGCCGAAGCCAACCTGCGCCGCTGTGCCGAGGCTATCGAGGATCTGGCCGAACAGGTGATGCTCACCGAGGACGAGGCGATCGTGGCGGTGCTCAAGGGGATGTCGCAGCGCAAAGACCGCAACGAGGATATGCGCAGGCTGGGCATTCCGGAACTGATGATCTTCGGGCTGGGGGACAACTACATCCCGGTGGCGGCGGCGGAGTCGATGGCGCTGGCGCAGCCGCAGGCGCGGGTGGCGTGGCTCGAAAACTCCGGGCACATGGGGTTCGTCGAACAGCCGCGGGAGTCGCTGGCGATCCTCGAAGATTTCCTCGCCGAAGTGGCCTCGAAGAACAAATAAACGGGATTTAGGCGCATAACGGACTGTTTTTTGCTACATTTGCCTCCGTAACCGGGCCTCTCGCGGGGCCGCAAATACCGTTGTTATGAAGAAAAACATCTTTTCACTGGCCGCCGTGGCCGCCTCGGCGCTAACGCTGGCCTCGTGCGGGTCGAAACCCGCCGCCCCGACAACCGTGGACGGGGTGGTGCTGGACGCTTCGATGAACAATATCACGCTGGTCACCACGGCGGGCGACACGCTGAACATCAGCACGATGAACACCGATCCGGCGAAGGTTCCGGGGGTGCTGATCGACGATTCGGTGAAGCTGACTTATGCCGAAGTCGATACGGCTGGGGTGAAGGTGATGCAGGCGCAGGAGCTGACGGTGACGGCCCATTCGCCGTACTACTATATCCAGGGCGCGTGGGTGGAGCCGAACCCGATCGACTCGACGCAGGTGCAGGGAATGCAGCTGTACCAGAACGGGACGGCTTCGTCGATTGGCATGGCGACGCTGCAATTCAATGCGTGGAACCTGACGATTCCGGACACGCTGATCCTGAATGCAACGAGCGTCGGGAACGGCCAGACGATCGAGGGGGCGGACACGCTGACGATCGTGAAACTGGATGCCGATTCGCTGGTGCTGGCGAACGGTTCGGGCGACGTAATGTGGCGTTTGGCGCGGCAGAAGTAGCGGGTCTAAGGACTTTTACGCGGCCTCTTCCCGGTTCGGGAAGAGGCCGTTTCCGTATTCCGACGGCGAAAGCCGACCCGTTTTTGCGGTAGGTGCCCGCCGATAGCCGGAATTATTGAAAACAACACAGCGACACGCATTACGAAGTTTTGCGGGAGTTATCTGCAGATTACCGAGATTAGCGAAACAAATATTATAAAGGAATCCCCGGCATGACACAGTCCGGGGCGAAGCCGGCGGTGACACGCATTACGAAGTTTTGCGGGGCTCCGCTGGGGGCGGCTTCGCCCCGCACGGACTGCCGTCCGGTAAATCGCGCCCGCTTTCGCGATAGTTGGCCGCCCATAACCGGGATTTACCGAAACAAATGCTATATTTGCAAGACATATCGAGCGTTCGACACAGAAGTACAACATCTAATTTGAGACGCCAAAGCCAGAAACGCTTCAGGAACGTGCCAAATACGGCACGGGTCTGGAGCTTTTCTGGCTTGGGTCGTTGTACACCTTGTGTCGGAAGTGACGGATTCCGTGCCTTTTTATACAAGACCCGCACGGATCTGGTGCCTTTGGGGGTTCTGGGTGGTTGCTCTCCTGGTGTCGCATTGGTTACGGATTCCGTGCCTTTTTCTTATACTGAATACCCCATGAGTTACCTTGCGCGGATCACGCAAAACTGTCCCACAGCGGTCGTCCTGCTGGTCGACCAGTCCGGCTCCATGGCCGAGCCCGCCCGGTGGAACGGACAGGCCGTCACCAAGGCGCAGGCCGTCGCTTCCGCCATCAACACCCTGCTGGCGGAGCTGGTCGCCCGTTCGCGGCGCGACGGCGGCTACCAGCACTACTACGACATCGCCGTGCTGGGCTACTCCGGCTCCGAAGTGCGGTCGCTGCTGCCCACCATCGGCAGCGAGCGGTTCCTCTCGCCGGAAGTGCTCTCCGACAATCCCGCCGAGGTGCGCGACGTCCAGCGCATCCGCACGCTGCCCGGCGGGCGGCAGGTGGCCACCGTGATGCGCGAGAAGGTATGGGTGCGACCAGCCGCCGAGTGGAACACGCCGATGGGTGCCGCCTTCGGGGAGGCGCATAGGCTGCTCAAGGCGTGGTGCGCGAAATACAAGGGGCGGCCCTGCTACCCGCCGACGGTGATCAACATCACCGACGGCGAGGCGACGGACGGCACCCCGAAACAGCTGGCCGCGGCGGCGGAAAAGCTGCGCTCCCTCTCCACGGCGGACGGCAATGTGCTGCTGCTCAACGTCCATATCTCCGGCTCCGGGCGCGAGCCGGTACTCTTTCCCGCTTCGGCGGACGAGTTGCCGGAAGACCGGTATGCGCGGCTGCTGTTCGACATTTCCAGCCCGATGCCCGCGCTCTACCGGGACGAGATCGCGCTGATGACGGGCCGCCGCGCCGCCGACACCGGCGGGGTGAGGGGAATGGCTTACCACGCGAACATAACCGACCTGGTGCGGATGATGAACATCGGCACCGCGACTTCCAACCTGCTGCTATGACTCCTGTGAAAAAGATATTTCCCGCCGTGGGCGACTACGCGGAGGCGCTGGCCAATCCGGAGGGGCGTTTCGCCTCGCTGGAGGGGGTGCGGGCGCTGGCCGACGCCGAGGGCGGCCCGCTTTACGTGTCGGGCACCGGGCGGGTGACGTTCCGGATCGAGCTGGACGGCGAGCCGTGCGAGCTGACCTGCTTCACTTCGGCGGGGGCCTGCGCTTCGGCGGAACGTTACGGACGGGTGCGGCCGGACGAGGTCTATGTGTTCAACCACGACGGCGAGGGGAGTTACTATCCGGTGGCGGTGCGGCCGGTCTCCGCTCCCGCCGGGGAGGATGCCGTGATCGGGGACGGGAACGGGGAGCTATGCGAGGGGCTGCGGGTGATCGTGCGCGACGGCCTTTTCGGTTACGCGGACGAAAACGGACGGGTAGCGATCGGGCCGCAGTATGCGTGGGCGGGCGATTTCAGCGAAGGGAGGGCGGCGGTGGCCGTCGTTGCGCCTGCCGGGGGCGGCCACCTGATGGGGCTGATCGACCGGGACGGCCATGCCGTGATACCGCCGGAGTACGACGACCTCTCGTGGGACGGTTCGCGCTATGCCACGGTAGACAAGGGAGGCCGGCACGGTTGCCTGGATCGCACGGGGTGTGTGGCGGTGCCGCTGGAGTACGACTGGATCGGGGAGTTCAGCAACGGTTTTGCGGTGGTGGGGCTTGACGGGCGGTACGGCTATGTGGACGAGAAGGGTGTTTTGGCAGGTGAGGGGTTGGCTTACGACGATGCGCGATCGGTGGCGGAGGACGGAACGGCGGAGGTGCTGATGCCGGGAAGTGCGGCTTACACGGCGATCCGCCTTTTCTAACGGCCTGTATCGAGTTTTCAACGACTTGTACCGGGCTTTTAACGGCCCGCATCGGGTTTTTCAACGGCCTGTATCGGGCTTTTCGGCGGGCCGCCCCGGATGGACTGCACCGGCAGGGCCGGATAATAAAACAGGATGCCGATAAATGCTTGGAGGCACCGCACCTGAAAGCCGTAGGCGCGTCTGTCGGCGTTGCTGGGATTGAGGTTCGCCGCGTTGAAGTTCAAGTCCACGCCGTTCACCCCGCTGACCGACGACGACCAGCTGTACCCGTTGTTGCCGACGTTCCACAAGTCGCCCTCGCCGCCCGTGCGCGACCCTGCGTCGCGGAAGCCCGGGGCGGGATCTGCGCAGAAAAGCCGTATCGGCGGCCGCTCGCTGGCCCGGACGCCGGATTACCGGCGTCCGGGCCGTGTGATAGCTAACCGCGGGATGCGGTCAGCGGGCCGCTGAATTTATCCGTTCGCCCTGCCTGCGCCGGGGTTTCGCCGCAGGCACTCCGGAACCTGAACATCCTGTCTTGTCCATTCGAAAATCGGGAACGGAACATCCGGCCGATAAATGCTTGGAGGCACCGCACCTGATAGCCGCCGGAGCGGTAGCTGCTGCGCTCCGGCTCAAGCAGCGTCGCATTGAATATCAACCTGTGGCCATTGGTGCCGACTGCCGTCCGGCTCCAGGACGAGCCCTCGTTGCCGACGTCGTTCAGCGCGCCCGTCGTGTTGTTGCGGTTGCCCGGGGCGGCCGGACTACGCCGGCATAGCAGCCTCTCGAAGTTGCACCCGGTCTTGAACCATAGATGGAGCCGGGCCGTATGCTTTGTGTCGGGATAGCTACCCGGACGCGCCGGACAGCGGACTGCTGAATTTATCGCTCACTCTGCCGCAGGCCCGTAACGGGCCTGCGGCACTCCGGAAGCCCGGACGTTCCGTTCCTGCGACAAAGGTACGGTATCCGGCATTAAAAAGCGAACAGGCCTTCCCCCGATACGGGAAAGACCTGTTCTGCATAAGGAAACGGGGTAAAATTACCCCAGATAGGTCTTGAGCTGTTTGCTGCGCGAGCTGTGCCGCAACCGGCGGATGGCTTTCTCTTTGATCTGGCGCACCCGCTCGCGGGTCAGGCCGAACTGTTCGCCGATCTCTTCGAGGGTCATTTCCGACGCCCCGATGCCGAAGAAATATTTGACGATATCGCGTTCACGTTCGGTCAGGGTCGAGAGCGCGCGCTCCACCTCGGTGGAGAGCGATTCGTTAATCAGGCTGCGGTCGGCATTGGGCGAATCGTTGTTCACCAGCACGTCGAGCAGGCTGTTGTCTTCGCCTTCGGCGAACGGCGCGTCCACCGACACATGGCGCCCCGACACGCGCAGCGTGTCGGCGACCTTCTCTTTCGGCAGGTCCAGCACCGTGGCCAGCTCCTCCGGCGATGGGGTGCGTTCGTTCTCCTGCTCGAAGCGGGCGAAAGCCTTGTTGATCTTGTTGAGCGACCCGACCTGGTTCAGCGGCAGGCGCACGATGCGCGACTGCTCGGCCAGCGCCTGGAGGATCGACTGGCGGATCCACCACACGGCATAGGAGATGAACTTGAAGCCGCGCGTCTCGTCGAATTTTTCCGCCGCTTTGATCAGCCCCAGGTTCCCTTCGTTGATCAGGTCGGGCAGCGTGAGCCCCTGGTTCTGGTACTGCTTGGCCACGGACACCACGAACCGCAGGTTCGCCTTGGTGAGTTTTTCGAGGGCCTCCTGGTCCCCTTTTTTGATCCGCTGGGCCAGTTCGACCTCTTCCTCGACGGTTATCAAATCTTCACGTCCAATCTCCTGGAGGTACTTGTCCAGCGAGGCGCTCTCGCGATTGGTGATCGATTTGGTAATTTTTAATTGTCTCATTTATACTGTTTTGTTTGTATTTCCGATGGCCGGCGTCTTAATATACGCTGGAATTTCGCTTTTGTTTCGGCGCCCGTGCCATTTATCGTTAAACAAGGCCGCCTGTACAGACGGTATGCACAGGCGGCCAATGAGTTAGCATTCGGTTTTTCCGCGTTATTTTTCACTCCGCGGAGGAGTCGCGTCAGCGTCCGAGCGCCTGGTAGCTGACGATCCGTCCGTCGGGGTAGATCCCGTCGATGGACTGCACTTTGTCGGTGATGCGGTTCAGGTCGCTCACGGAGGCGATCGGCGTGTCGTTGATGGCCGTGATGATGAAGCCGCGCTGCACGCGGGACTTGGCCAGCAAGCCGCCCGATTTGAGGTCGACGACCTGGATGCCGCCACGGATGCGCAGCTCTTTTTTCAGCTTGTCGCTCACCTCGCGGAAGGTCGCGCCCAGCTCTTCGACCAGGTTCACGTCGTCCTTCTTGACCAGTTCCGTTTTGCCGGCTCGGTTACGCAGGGTCACGTCGTACTCCCTCACGGAGCCGTCGCGCTTGACCGTCACTTTGATCTTGTCGTTCGGCCGCAGTTTGGCGATGGTCTCCTGCACGTCGGCCGTCGTGTTCATCGCTTTGCCGCCAATCTGCGTCAGCACATCGCCGGCTTTGATGCCCGCGGCTTCGGCAGCCCCGTCGGCGACCACCTCGGCGATATACATGCCGCCCGGTTCTTTAATGCCTTTCTCCTTGCCGAAGCGTTCCACCCAGTCGGGCGTGATGGCCTGGAACGAGATGCCCAGCATGGCCCGCTGCACCACACCGTATTCGCGCAGGTCGGTCACCACCTTGCGCACGATCGACGAGGGCACGGCGAACGAGTAGCCGGTATAAGAGCCGGTCGGCGATTTGATGACGGTATTGATCCCGATCAGGTTGCCTTCGGTGGTGATGAGCGCCCCGCCGCTGTTGCCGGGGTTCACCGCCGCGTCGGTCTGGATGAACGATTCGATGCCCATCTGCGAAGGCAGCACGCCGAGGCTCCGCCCTTTGGCGCTCACGATCCCGGCCGTGACGGTCGAGGTCAGCCCGAAGGGGTTGCCGATGGCCAGCACCCATTCGCCCAGCCGAAGCTCTTCGGAATCCCCGAACGGAATGGTTTTAAGCCCGTTGGCATCGATCTTCAGCAAGGCGATGTCGGTCGAGGGGTCGGTACCCACCAGCGTGGCTTTGTAGATGGCACCGTCGTGGAGGGTCACGATCAGTTCGTCGGCATTTTCCACGACGTGGTTATTCGAAACGATATAACCGTCGGGCGAAATAATGACGCCGGAGCCTCCCGAACGGCGCTCCTGCTGCTGGGGTTGGCTTTGCTGCTGCTCCTGCTGGGGCCCGAAGAAGAATTCGAACGGGTCGATGCCGCGTCCGCCGAAGGGGTTGGAGTATTGCCGGACGGTGTATTTCTGCCGGTTCTCGATATTGACCACGGCCTCCACGCCTTGTTCGGCAGCGGTGGTGAAGTCGGGCAGGATGCCCTGCGTCGTCCCGGCCGGTGCGGAAGCGAAATGCGCGCGGGCGGTTTCCCCGGCATAGGTCACGGTCGCGGTGTCGGCCCGGTACCGGTCGGCGGTGGTCCGGCTGACGCCGTATGCCGCAAGGGAGCCTGCCGCCACGGAGAGCGACACGCTCAGGATAATCCATCGTTTTCTCATAGTTTCGTGTTAACTTTCTGTTTGTTAAGTGTTGCTGTGAGTAGATGTTTATTCCAAGGGCAGTGTGTTTTGTGGGTGGTGTGTTCGGATTGCTTTTTCGGATTTAGAACGATCCGAAGGCCGGAATTGGTATGTGTCGTATGAATAATTGTTCCCTTTTACCTCGACCGACGGGCCGATAAGGCATTTGATACCTTACCGGCCCGATAAATGGGTTTCGAAAAAAGATCTTTTAATTAGAACCCATTTTCATTAGGTTGGAGACAACTGTTCTCTTTGTGAACAAAGAGAACCAGAAAACCGCCGCTCGAAGCAAGAGCAGAGACCGCTGGCGGGCTATGCCTTGCAAGGAGGAGGAAGGCGAAGCCAAACTTTCGAGGATGCTGCGCATCCTAAATCTATCAATGCCTTAATCCTCTTTGGGGTACGGAAAAGGGGCCGCTCATGTAATTGTTACATCAAGCGGCCCCTTTTTTCGCACCCCAAAAAGTGTTGAGCCTTTCGGCAGACTGAGGAGTAGCGTAGCTAGCTGAAAGTTCTTTGGTGCCGTCTTTCTTTCAAGAAAGCGGCAGTTCTCTCAAACACAAAGAACAAGGTTCTAAATAAAAGATCGTTTTAGAACGATTTAGCGATAGCGACGAAGTCAGCCGCCACCAGCGATGCGCCCCCGATCAGGCCTCCGTCCACATCCGGTTTCGAGAACAGTTCCGGAGCATTGCCCGGTTTCGCGCTCCCGCCGTATAGAATCGGCGTTTTGTCCGCAGCCGCAGCACCAAACTTCTCGGCCAGCACCTTGCGGATGAAAGCGTGGATCTCCTGCGCCTGGTCCGACGTGGCCGTCTTGCCCGTGCCGATGGCCCAAACCGGTTCGTAAGCAATCACCAGCTTACCGAACTGTTCCGGGGTCAGGTTGAAAACCACCTCCTCGATCTGGGCGCGCACCACGTCGAAGTGCTTGCCGGCCTCGCGCTCGTCCAGCTTCTCGCCCACGCAGTAGATCGGGGCCAGACCCTGCTCGTAAGCCAGCGCCATCTTCTTATTCAGCGTCTCGCTGGTTTCGCCGTAGTATTCGCGGCGCTCCGAGTGGCCGAGGATCACATACTTTGCCCCCAGCGAAGCGATCATCTTAGCGGAAACCTCGCCGGTGTACGCGCCCGACTCATGGTCGGCGCAGTTCTGCGCCGAAACGGCGATCCCGGCCTGGGCAGCGTCGTTCTTCACCCCGCAGATATGGGTGAACGGCACCCCCACGATCAATTCCACATCGGCCGGAACCGTGCTTTTCAGGGCGGCGACGCCTTTGATGAGTTCCACCCCTTCCGCCGGGGTCGTGTTCATTTTCCAGTTTCCTGCTACGATTTTTCTTCTCATTGTATCTCGGTTTAATTGGTTTTTCGTTTTCTTACATCAGGCCCAGTTCGAGCAGCGCCTCCTCGCTCATCATGGAGCGGTCCCACGGCGGATCGAAAGTCAGGGTCACGTCCACCCGCTCCACCCCCTTGACTTTCAGCACGTCGTCGTGCACCTGCTGCACCAGTTGGTCGGCCATGGGGCAGTTCGGGGCGGTGAGCGTCATCCGGATATTGGCGGTTCCCTCCGGGGTCATCTCGATCTCGTAGACCAACCCCAGGTCGTAGATATTGACCGGGATTTCCGGATCGTAGATGTTTTTAAGCGTATAAACGATGTCTTTCTCGATGTCGAGTATCTCCTGCGGTGTCATAATCGGCCCAAAGATAGTTTATTTCTGCATGGCGGCATAGGCGGTGGCGAATAGTTTCATCTGGCGGATCATGGCCAGCAGGCCGTTGGCCCGCGTGGGCGAAAGGTTCTGCGCCAGTCCTATCTTGTCGATGAAATAGAGGTCGGCGTCCCGCACCTCCTCCGGGGTGTGTCCGTCCAGCACGCGGATCAGCAGTGAGATGATGCCCTTGGTGATGATGGCGTCGCTGTCGGCGGTGAAATACATTTTGCCGTCGTCGCCCAGCCGGGCGTCCACCCACACGCGCGATTGGCAGCCCTTGATCACGTATTGTTCGGTCTTGTGTTCCGGGGCGATCCCCGGCAGCTCCGAACTCAGCTCGATCAGGTAGTTGTAACGGTCGAGCCACTCGTCGAAAACGGAAAATTCCTCGATGATCTGATCCTGCGCCTCGTTGATAGTCATTGTCGTTTATATATATAATCGTTTATAGGAATGAATCCCCAGCGGCCGGGCCGCAGCCTCCCCCGGCGAAGGCCCGCAGGCGTGCCTCGCGGGCTACGACCCGAAGCCGTTACCATTCGCCGCCGTTTTACTTCACCAGAATCTCCGGTATCGGCGTTCCCGTCGCCGCCGGAGGCGGGGCGATCCCCAGAATATCGGCAATGGTCGGCGCCACGTCCGCCATGTTCACGTCGTGCTCCACATCCGTGTTGCCCACCACGCCCCCGTACCAGATCAGCGGAACGTGCGTGTCGTAGTTGTACGGCGAGCCCGAATCGGAGAGCTTCCCCTCCGTGTATTCGATCCAGCCCGGCATCAGGTTGATCATCACATCCCCTGAGTTGCGCGGGAAATAGCTGTTCTGCATCCGGCCCAGCACCCCGCCCGTGAAATGGCCGTTCTGCAAGGCCGTCGCCGTTACCGCCTGCGACACGCCGCTGAACTGGATGGCGAAGTTAGCCACCTGGTTCTGTATCTCCTCCAGCTTATGCCCTTTCTGGTAGAGCAGGCCGCGGTTCAGGTAGACCTGCCGGTTCTCGAACTTCAGCAGCCAGTCGCCCGGCCCCAGCTGCGCCCCCAGGAAGCCGGAGATGATCGCCGCGAACTGTCCGTTGTCGAACAGGCCCGCCGGCATCCGGCTGTCGGCCCGGATCGGATCCGAAGCCCCGTGATCCGAAGTCAGCACCACCAGCAGGCGGTCGCGCCCCACCTGCGTATCCAGGAACGCCAGCAGGGAGGCGATATCCTCGTCCAGCCGGTAATAGCTGTCCTCCAGCTCGATCGAGCCGGTGCCGTACTTCTCCCCGATATGCCGCGAGGCGTCGAACACGATGTTCAGGATGTCTGGCGCATCGTCATTCCCCAGCCCCTCGTAAATGATCGCCTACACCGCAAAGTCCTTGACCAGCGTATTCCCCGCCGGCGAAGCGCACAGGCGCGCATAGTCGTATTTCTTGCGTGTCAGGAAATCGAAGCTGATCCCCTTGGTCGAGTCCACGGCGATGTCCGTGTACTCCTCGTTATGGTAACTCTTCAGCGGCCGCGTGATGTCCCACTTCTGGTTCGAATAGCCCACCACCGAGCCGTCGTCGTTGAACTTCTCGACCCATTTGGGCAGGGCCGAAACATAGTAATTGCTCGTCACCCACTTGCCGTTCTTGCCGTTGAGCCAATAGACCGCGTCGGCCGAATGGCCCCCCATCACCACCGCCGACACCGGGTCGAGCGCTACGCTCACCACTTTCGAGTCCTTGCTGCTCGCCTTGAGCTGGTCGCCCACCCCGCTGGCGATCAGTCCGCGCGGCGAGAACTGCCCGTCGTACTCGTCGCTCCCCACCGTAAAAGCCTTTTTGTCCGCCGCCAGGTCGATCGCCTCGCCGGTGGTGTAATTGAACCACCGCTCGCCCACCACCCCGTGCATCGCCGGGTTGGTTCCGGTGACGATGGTCGCCAGCCCCGACCCGGTACGGGTCAGCGCGTAGTCGTAGGCGGCGCGGGTACACAGCGAACCTTCGCGCACCAAGGTATGGAACCCTTTTTCGCCGAAGTTGTCGGCGAAACGGAGCAGGTAGTCGTAGCGCATCTGGCTGACCACGATATTGACCACCAGTCTCGGCTTATGGCGGCTGATGGCCGACGCCGCGCGGGCCGCAGGCACGGCTGCCGCAGCCAACAGGAGTATGAAAAGTTTACGGAACATGTTTTCAGGTTTCAATTTTAGTCCGGAGCCAGCGGAGGCGCAACGAAGTTGCAGGCCTGCGCCGGGGGTGGCTCCGGCCTGACATTGGGAAATTGCGCCTCATGAAACGAGGACAACCCCGCAAATTTAGCCAAAAAAACGCAGCTCTTCCGAAAAATCGGCGTTTTCGTACCTCTGTTGCAGGCTCTCCGCTTTTTGCCGCATTTTGGCCCGGAACCGGGCGTATTCCGGCGAGCCCGGGTGCAGCGGCCGGTGGGCCATCGCTCGTTGCAACTCTGCAGTTTCCGTCAATAGTTCGACCGTTTCCGGCGCCAGCAACGCCACGGAAAAGCGTTCGCGCACAACCTCCACCGCCAGCGGCGAGGGATGGCACATATCTTCGGCATAGAAACGGTAATCGCGCAACTCGCCCGTCACGATCTCATAAGCCGGGAAATAGTGCACCTGTCCCGGAAACCTCTCCGCCAGTTCGTGCACCGCCACGACCAGCGAGGCTTTGCTGAGTTGGTTTTCCACCAGCCCGTCGCCCCGGTGGATTACCGGGCTGACGGTCAGTATGACTTGTTTCCGGGGCCATTTTTCGAGTTGCGCAGCCAACGAACCCACCATCTCCGCCACCGACAACCTCCGCCGCGTGAACTCCCGCGCGGGCAGCTTGTGGCAGTTGGCCACCACGCTGCCCTGCCGCTCGTAAACCCATGCCGTCCCCAAGGTCAGCAACAGGTAGTCCGCTTTTTGCAACGCTTCGGCTCCCTGCGCCAGCGCCGTATTGATACCGATCAGGACTTTCGCCCGATCCGGCCCGGAAAAGTCGCCGTGATGGGCAAAACTGTGCCACAGCCCTTTGTATTCGAAAAAATCATCCCCGGAAAAAAGTTCGCCCGAAGCCAGCCGCCCCAACGCCTGCGCGATGCTGGCAGGATTGTAAAGCACGCCGAAAGGATTGACACAGACGGGCATCTTCCCGTCGCGGAGCCAAACCCCGATATGTGCGGCAAAGCAGGAGCCGAGTACGAGCCCTCGGTCTGAAGACCCGATGCGGAAAGGATAGGCGGGTATATCTACGGGTGTGCGGAAGTCCATAATTTTACATTGATCTATGCGCGGCCCAAAGGGCCGCCGGCCTCGGCGGCAGCGACGCATAAGCGGCGCCGGGGTGGGCGCCGAGGACGAATATTACCTTTCAAAGATACGCCGTTTTCGGCATCCGGCCGACAATTTCCCGCACCGAAATTTGGAAACCCGGAAATATTCCCTACATTTGTCTCTGTTAACTATGATTCTGAACACGCATATCCATCACGGGCATTCGCACCATTGCCATCATCATTTCCACGATGAGGGAAGCCTGCTTTTTGCCGTGACCGATATGTAACCGTATCCATAAACGCATAACCGAAGCCTGCTTCCCCGACATGGGAACGCAGGCTTTCTTTTTTCCATCCGACAACAAACAAAACGCACTATGATACGCATCGCACTCCAGTCCAAAGGGCGGCTCAACGAGGAGAGCCTCGAACTGCTCGCCGAAGCGGGTATCGGCATCGAGCCCAGCAAACGCAAACTGCTCTCGCGCTCGGACGATTTCCCCATCGAGATCCTCTACCTGCGCGACGACGACATTCCGCACACGGTCGAGCGCGGCGTGGCCGACATCGGCATCGTGGGCCTCAACGAATACGAGGAGCGGCAGTGCGGGGCGACGATCGCCCACCGCCTGGGCTTCGGCAAATGCCGCCTCTCGCTGGCTATTCCGAAGGGCGAGGCTTACACCGGTATCGAATATTTCGATGGCAAACGGATCGCCACCTCCTATCCGGTCATTCTGCGCAAGTTCCTGACCGAAAAGAAGATCCAGGCCGAGATCGAGGAGATCGCGGGTTCGGTGGAGATCGCTCCGGCAGTAGGGCTGGCCGACGCTATTTTCGATATCGTCAGCAGCGGCGGCACGCTGGTTTCCAACGGCCTGAAAGAGGTTGAGGTGGCTATGCAGTCGGAGGCGATCCTGATCGCCACGCCGGGACTCGCGGCCGAAAAGCAGGCGCTGCTGGACCAGCTGCTGTTCCGCATCGAGTCGGTGGAGCGCAGCCGGGGCAAGAAGTATATCCTGATGAACATCCCCACGGATCGTATCCCGGAGGCGGCGGCGATCTTGCCGGGGGTCAAAAGCCCGACGATCCTGCCGCTGGCGGAGCCTGGCTGGAGCTCGATGCACGCGGTGGTGGACGAACGGGTGCTGTGGCAAAAGATCGAACAGCTCAAGGCCATCGGCGCGGAAGATATCCTGGTACTGGCCCTCGAAAAAATGATTTTATAACCGTTCGTTTAATCACTACCCCCGTATGGGACTGCCGCTTTTTGTAAAAAGCGGCACCAAAAACTTTTGAGTCAGCTGCGCTACTCCTTAGGCTCCGCAAGGCTCATTTTTTGGCGAACGGGCGGGGCTTGCCCAAAGGGCTTTACGCCCCGCCCGTTGCGCCAAAACTAAGACGTTCGGCAGACTGAGTTCCTCGGCAGGCTGCTCGAAAAGTTCTTTGGGTCCCTTTCTTGAAAGAAAGGGACGGTTGCCTGCGGGTAGTGATTAAACGAACTATTAAAAAAACGAATTTATGAAGACCTATATCGATCCGTCGCACGACCAATGGGAAGCACTACTTGCCCGGCCCCTGCAACAGGAGAACGAATCGGTCCGCAGCAGGGTCGAGGGCATCGTCGGACGGGTTCGGAATGACGGAGACGCCGCACTGCGTGAATTGTCCGACCAGTTCGACGGCGTGCGGCTCGGCAGGCTGGAGGTCACCGCAGAGGAAACTGCCGCCGCGGAAAAACAGGTGCCCGACGACCTGAAAGACGCGATCCGGCAGGCACGGGTGAATATCGCGGCATTCCACAGCGCGCAACGTATGGAGCCGGTGCGCGTCGAAACCATGCCGGGAGTCGTTTGCGAACAGCGGAGCATCCCGATCCACAGCGTGGGACTCTACATTCCGGGCGGGAGCGCACCGCTCTTCTCCACCGTGCTGATGCTGGCCGTTCCGGCGCAGATCGCAGGGTGCCGCGAGATCGTGCTCTGCACGCCGCCGCGCAAAGACGGGACGGTGGCGCCGGAGATTCTCTGGACGGCGCAGCTGTGCGGCGTGACCCGCATTTTCAAGGTCGGCGGGGCGCAGGCTGTGGCGGCGATGGCTTTCGGTACGCAGAGCATCCCGAAAGTGAACAAGATCTTCGGGCCGGGGAACCGCTACGTCACCGCGGCCAAGCAACTGCTGGGGCTGAGCGCGGTGGCGATCGACATGCCGGCGGGGCCGTCGGAGGTGATGGTGCTGGCGGACGAAACGGCGCGGCCGGAGTTCGTAGCGGCCGACTTGCTTTCGCAGGCCGAGCACGGCCCCGACAGCCAGGCGATCTTAGTTACCACATCACCGGCGCTGGCTTCCGCAGTTAAAACGGAGGTCACGCGGCAACTGGCTCTATTGGGCCGGGCGGAAATTGCGGCCAAGGCTTTGGCGGAAAGCCGTATCTTCGTGGTCTCTTCGGAGGCGGAGATGGTCGGAATGGCGAACCTATACGCGGCGGAACACCTGATCGTGGAGACGGCGGAGCCGGAGGCGATCGCGGCGCAGGTCGAAAATGCGGGGAGCATCTTTCTGGGCCACTACTCACCGGAGAGTGTGGGCGACTACGCTTCGGGGACGAACCACACCCTGCCGACGAGCGGCTGGGCTGCGGCGTATAGCGGGGTGAACCTGGACAGTTTTTGTAAAAAGGTCACGCTGCAACGGCTGACCGCCGAGGGGCTGCGGAATATCGGCGGCACGGTGGAGCGGATGGCGGCAGGGGAAGGCCTGGATGCGCACAAAAATGCGGTGACGGTCAGGCTCGATACATTGAAATAATATGTTCGTTTATTTGTCTTTGTGCTGTACGGAACCGTTCTCTTTGTGAACAAAGAGAACGGTTCCGTACAGCACAATGCAAAATAAACGAACGATAAATTTTTAATATAGTATGGACATCACATCGCTTTTCCGCGAGAATATCAGGCGGATGGCCCCCTACTCCACCGCCCGCGACGAATACGAAGGCGACCTGGGCATCTACCTCGACGCCAACGAGAACCCATTCGACAACGGCTTCAACCGCTACCCCGACCCCCACAACAAGCGGATCCGGGCCCGTGTTTCGGAGATGCGCGGCGTTCCGGCGGAGCGGATCTTCGTGGGCGGCAACGGCAGCGACGAACCCATCGACCTGCTGTTCCGGGTATTCTGCGAGCCGCGGCAGGACGAGGCGATCTCCATTGCGCCGAGCTACGGCATGTACCGCGTGGCGGCGGCCACGAACGACGTGAAGCTGGTCGAGGTGCCGCTCTCGGAGGATTTCCGGCTCGATGCGGCGGACTTTCTGTCGAAAGTCACGCCGCAGATGAAGCTGGCCTTCCTCTGCTCGCCGAACAATCCGTCGGCCAACCTGCTCGACCCGACGGAGGTCGAGAAAATCATTCGTGGATTCGGGGGAATCGTGGTGCTGGACGAAGCCTATATCGACTTCGCGGAGCACGAGGGTTTCCTGCCCCGGCTGGCGGAGTTTCCGAATCTGGTGGTGCTGCAAACGCTCTCCAAGGCTTGGGGCATGGCCGGGATACGGATCGGGTTCGCGTTCGCCGACCCTCAGATCGTGGCCGCGATGGGGCGGATCAAGTACCCCTATTCGGTGAATGTGATTACGGAGCGGCTGGTGTTGCAGGAGCTGGAACGTTCGGCCCTCCGCGAAGAACAGATCGCGACGCTGATCGAAGAGCGGAAAAAACTGGTCAAAACGCTGGAGAAAATGCCGCTGATCCGGCGGGTGTTCGCTTCGGACGCCAATTTCGTGCTGGTGCGGGTGGACGAGCCGCGGGAAGTTTACGACAAACTGATCGAACGGGGCATTATCGTGCGCGACCGGTCGCGGATTGCGGGGTGCGAGGGGTGTTTGCGACTGACGGTGGGAACGCCTCAGGAGAATGCCGTGCTGGCGGATGCTTTGCAAAACCTCGACAAGCCTTTCGCGGGGCCGGTTTCGGTCGCTTCTGGGGGACGTTGTGTGACGGTGTCGCGGCGAAGCCGGGAGACGGATATTACGGCAACGCTGGATTTAGACCACAACGCCCCTTCGCGAATCGAAACGGGGCTGGGATTTTTCGACCATATGCTGGACCAGATCGTCCACCACGGCGGCTTTTCGCTGCAATTATCGGCCAAGGGGGACTTGCAGGTGGACGAGCACCACACCGTCGAGGATGTGGCGCTGGTGCTGGGCGAGGCGTTCCGGCTGGCGCTGGGCGATAAGCGGGGGATCGGACGGTATGGGTTCGCCCTGCCGATGGACGAGAGCCGGGCTTTGGTGCTACTCGATTTTGGAGGACGGATCGCCACTCGGTGGGACGTGAAGCTGAAGCGGGAGCGGATCGGCGATGTCCTGACGGAGCTGTTCGAGCACTTTTTCGACAGTTTCGCGCAGGCGGCGCGCTGCAACCTGCACATCGTGGCGCGCGGACGCAACGAGCACCACAAGGTGGAGGGGATTTTCAAGGCTTTCGCGCGGGCCCTGCGGATGGCGGTGGAGCGCAAGCCGCTGGATTTCAGCCTGCCGAGCTCGAAGGGGATGCTCTAAATCAATAAGCCGCGGCCAGCGAAAGCAAAACCACAGGTTGCAGCCCTTCGCCGGGGATGGCTGCGGGCTGACCGGCCCTAACGGGCCGCCAACTACATAAGAACTATGGTAACGATAATAGACTACGGAACGGGAAATTTGCGGTCGGTCACCAATGCGCTGGAACGGCTGGGAGCGGAATATACGCTGACCGCCGACCCGGACGCCATACGGCGGGCGGAACGCGTACTGTTGCCCGGCGTGGGCGAAGCTGCCACCGCCATGGCGCAGCTCCGGGACAAAGGGCTGTCCGATACCCTGAAAAACCTGACCTGCCCGGTACTGGGCATCTGCCTCGGGATGCAGCTGCTCTGCGCGCACAGCGAGGAGGGGGACACCGCGTGCCTGGGAATTTTCCCGAACCGCGTGCGGCGATTCCCCGAACAAGCGGGGCTCAAAGTGCCGCACGTGGGCTGGAACTCAATTCACAACTTGAAGTCTCCTCTTTATAAGGACATTAAGGAAGGAGAATACGTCTATTACGTGCACTCCTATGCGGCGGAGGTGAACGAATGCACCGCAGCGGTGACGGATTACGGAGAGCCGTTCAGCGGCTCGCTATACAAAGACAACTTCTTCGGCTGCCAGTTCCACCCCGAAAAGAGCGGGGCGGCGGGCAGCCGAATTTTAGCCAATTTCCTTTCGATATGAAAATAGAGATCATACCCGCCATCGACATAATCGGCGGACAGTGCGTGCGCCTGACGCAGGGGGACTACGCCCGGCGGACGGTCTATTCGTCCGACCCGGTGGAGATCGCCCGGAGTTACGAGGCGATCGGTATCCGGCGGCTGCACGTCGTGGACCTGGACGGCGCGAAGGCGGCGGCGCCGCAGAACCTCGACACGCTGCGAAAGATCGCCACGGCGACGAAACTGGACATCCAATACGGCGGAGGGATCAAGAGCGGCAAGGCGCTGGAGGCCGTTTTGAAGGCGGGAGCGAACCGGGCGATCTGCGGAAGCATTGCCATTACCGCACCGGAGCGGTTCGAGGAGTGGCTCACCACTTACGGGGCCGGCCATATCATACTGGGGGCGGATACGAAGGGGGGTAAGGTGGCGATCAACGGCTGGCTGGAGTCCTCCGAAACCGACGTGCAGACCATCGTGCGACGGTTCGCGGCGCACGGGCTGCGGCAGGTGATCTGCACCGACATCTCGCGCGACGGGATGCTCGGAGGGCCGAATTTCGGGCTCTATTCCGCCCTACAAATAGAGTTTCCGGAGGTGGAGACAACGGTCAGCGGGGGCATCGCATCGCTGGACGACATCATCCGGCTGGACGGTATGGGGCTGCGGAGCGTTATCGTCGGCAAGGCGATCTACGAGGGACGCATCACGCTTAAAGATCTGGAAAAATGCTTGCAAAACGGATAATACCCTGCCTGGACATCAAGGACGGGCAGACGGTCAAGGGCATTCATTTCGAGGGGCTGCGGACGGTGGGCGACCCGGTGGAGCTGGGGCGCAAATATGCGGACGAAGGGGCGGACGAGCTGGTCTACCTGGACATCAGCGCGACGGTCGAGGGGCGCAAGACCTTTGCGGAGCTGGTCTCCCGGATCGCGCGGGAGATCGACATCCCGTTCACGGTGGGGGGCGGTATTTCGACGGCGGAGGACGCGGGGGCGTTGCTTTTGGCGGGGGCGGACAAGGTGACGGTGAACAGCGCGGCGGTGCGGAACCCTTCGCTGATCGACGAGATTGCGGGGCAGTACGGACGGCAGTTTATCGTAGTGGCGATCGACGCGCGGATGGACGACACGGGCCGCTGGGTGGTGACCACGCACGGGGGACGAACACCGACGGAGCGGGAGTTGTTCGGCTGGGCGCGCGAAGCGCAGGAGCGGGGCGCGGGCGAGATCCTCTTCACGTCGATGAACCACGACGGGACGAAGAACGGCTATCCGTGCGAGACGTTCGCACGGTTGGCATCGGAGCTGTCGATCCCGGTGATCGCTTCGGGCGGGGCGGGGACGGCGGACCACATCGCGGAGGTGCTGACGGCGGGGCGGGCGGACGCGGCGCTGGCGGCGTCGATCTTCCATTACGGGGAGATACCGATACCGATGCTGAAACGGGCTTTGCACGAGCGGGGGATTGCGGTGCGCATATAACCGATCCAGGCGATTTCCCGGCCTTAGCCAGCGGGGAGTGCTTGCAGGCCTCCACCGGGGGTGGCTTCGGCCTGACACAAGATAAATAGTAATTAAAAACCGATATATTATGACACCAGAAATCGACAAGTTGGATTTTTCGAAGAACGGCGACGGATTGCTGCCGGCGATTATCCAGGACGACCGGACGCTGCAAGTGCTGATGCTTGGCTACATGAACCGGGAGGCGTACGAGAAGAGCATGGCGGAGGGCCGGGTGACGTTCTTCAGCCGGACGAAAAAGCGGCTCTGGACAAAGGGCGAGACGAGCGGTAATTTCCTCTCGATCCGTTCGGTGGCGATGGACTGCGATGCGGACACGCTGCTGATCCGGGCGGTTCCAGCGGGGCCTGTGTGCCACACGGGCAATGCGAGCTGCTTCACGGAGTCGCCGGACGAAACGGAAGGGTTTATCCGCTACCTGCAATCGGTGATCCAACAACGGCACCGGGATATGCCGGCGGCGTCCTACACGACGAAGCTGTTCCAACGGGGAGTGAACAAGATCGCACAGAAGGTGGGCGAGGAGGCGGTGGAAACGGTGATCGAGGCGGTGGCGCAGAACAAACCGGATCTGATCTACGAGGCGTCGGACTTGGTCTACCACTTGCTGGTGCTGCTGGAGGCGAATGGCCTTTCTCTGGCGGACTTGGAAAAAGAACTGGCCAAACGGCATAAATAACCGTCCGGTTTTATCACTACCCGCCGTATGGAACCGTTCTCTTTGTGAACAACCGACGCTGCCAGCAAGAGCAAAGCGGGCTTGCACGCTCTGCCTTGCGGCGAGGAGGAAACCGCTTTGCGGTAACGAGAACCAGAAAAACTTTCGAGGATGCTGCGCATCCTATCACAGCCTTAATCCTTTTGGGGTACGGAAAAGGGGCCGCTCATGTAATTGGTACATCATGCGGCCCCTTTTTTCGCACCCCAAAGGGTTAAGCCTTTCGGCAGACTAAGGAGTAGCGCAACTATCTCAAAAGTTCTTTGGTTCTTTCTTTCAAGAAAGAACAGTCACACACGGTTGGGTAATGAAAAACCGGACGGTTATTTAACCAGGTTGACACCGTCAGTCCAGGAGATCTTTTCATTTTTGTCCCACCACGACCAATGGTCGCCCGCCGGGCGGTCCAGGTCGCAGAAATCGTGCCCCCGGTGCATCTCCGCCTTCAACGCCTCCCGGTATTTTTCCACCATTTTCAGCGTTTTTTTCGACGGAGAGCCCGCCAGCAGGTTCGCCATCTCCCACGGATCGTTCTCCAGATCGAAAAACTGCTCCGTGATCTTACCATCCACATTATAGACGATATACTTTTTACCATCCATCACCAGCGCCCTGTGGATGCTCGAATAGGCCAGCCACACCCGGTCGCGCGGCGTCCGGCCCTTCGCCCCCTTCTCCAAAGCCGGGGCCAGCGAGCGGCCCGTCACCGTTTCCGCCGGCGCTATGCACAGCATCTCCGACAGCGTCGGGTTGATGTCGTGCAGATAGCACAGCCCCCCGTTCCGCTCACCCTTCGGAATGCCCGGCGCCCAGACCACCAGCGGTACCTTGATACTGTGGTCGTACAGACTTTGCTTGCCCATTAACCCGTGCTGCCCCATCGCCAGACCGTTGTCCCCCGCAAAGACCACGATCGTGTTCTCCAGCTTCCCGCTCTTTTTGAGAGCCTCGATCACCCGGCCGATCTGCGTGTCCACCTCGCTGATCATCCCGTAATAGTCCGCCAACTCCTTCTGCACCGTCTGTTTCGTGCGCGGCGCCGGGATCACCACCTCGTCCCGCACCAGCAGCTCCCCGTTATCGAACGCATGCTGCGGGCGGTAATTCACCGGCAGCCTGATCGTGTCCGGATCGTACGGCGTGCCGTAATACGGATGCTTGTTGCGCGGATCGTGCGGCGAGGTGAACGCCACATAGGCGAAAAACGGCGTCGTGTCCCCCGCCGACCGCGTCAGGAAATCGACTGCCGCATCCGCATACATCTCCGAAGAGAACTTCTCCCCGATGAAAGGTTTCTGGTTCTTGTAGTCCCCCTTCGGGTCGTAGTGCATCAGGTGCGGCGTCACATGCCCCCCGTCCTCATAGGGGTGCATCCCCCCGAAATAGATATTCTCAGCCTCCGAAAAGGCCCGGTTGAACGACTCGAAATCCGAGTGCCACTTGCCCGTCTCGAACGTGCGGTAGCCCTCCTTGCGCAGCTGTTCGGGCAGCATCGTGTGGCGCGGCGTGATGATCCAGCCGTCCTGCGTGATGTCGAACACCCCGCGGCCTGTCATGATCATCGCCCGGCTGGGCATCGACAGCGCCCCGCCGATCGCCCCGTTGGTATAGCAGTTGGTGAAGGCCGTGCCCTGGCTGTAGATATAGTCGATGTTCGGCGTGTGCACATCCTCGCGGCCGAGGGTGCGGATGGCGTTGTTCTGGAAGTCGTCGGTCAGGATGAACAGCACGTTCATGCGTTCCCGCGCCGAAGCTCCCGCGCCGGCCAGCGCAAGCGCCGACAGGGTGAGCAGGGTTTTCTTATCCATAAAAAAGGTTCGTAAAGTTCGGTGTTGATAACTCCAAATTTACAAAAAATTCCGGACGAGCCTCCACCCCCCGAAACAAACGGCCGCCAGGGCGATCCCGAAACACCACCGGAAATACAATTATAAAAAACGGCACTGTTTTTGAATTTGATTTTTCATAATTTATAATACCTTTGTAATTATATTCCCCTAAATTAATACACATTGTCTTACATTCGCCGACGTGTGATATTATTCGTACCAAGGCTATACACAAAACCCACACGATGACCGACGCGGAACGCATCAACACGCTGCTCGAATACACTAAGCTGAACGGCAAGAACTTCGCCCAGCGGATCGGGCTGAGCTACCCCGATTCGATCTACCACATCCAGCGGGGCCGGAACGGCATCTCGGACAAACTGGCCGACCGCATCGTCATGGCCTTCCCGGAGATCGACAAAGGATGGCTGCTGACCGGCGAGGGAGATATGTTCCGCGCCGCCGCCCGACGTTCCGGCATCGTCCACCCGCTCCCGGCCTTCACCACCGACGCACGGGTCAGGCGGCAGCAAGTTCCGCTTTACGATTTCGAAGCCGTCGCGGGGCTGGTGCCGATCTTCACCAACCAGAACACCCCGATCGACTACATCTCGATCCCCGACCTACCTAAATGCGACGGGGCGGTCTACGTGCGGGGCGACTCGATGTACCCGCTGCTCAAATCGGGCGATATCGTGATGTACAAACAGATACAGGATTATTACAACATCATCTGGGGCGAGATGTACCTGATCTCGTTCAATTACGAAGGAGAGGAGTACATTACGGTGAAATTCATCAAAAAAGTGGAAGAGAAGCCCGAAATGGTGTTGCTGGTGAGCCACAATCCGCACCATGCTCCCAAAGAGATACCCGTTTCGGCAATCCGGGCGCTGGCCATGGTCAAAGCCTCCATCCGGTTCAACACGATGGGCTGAAATAGATAAATCCCTCCCCCGCAAACATGAAGAGGAACAATCCGCCAAGGACTGTTCCTCTTATATTTTTAACGAGTTCCGCTATCACACCCGGTATTTGCAATACAAAAATTAGCCGGATATGACATATAATAGAAAACTGTCTATAAATATTGTTTTTCGATTTCTTCCTTCCTATATTTAGCCAGTAATCTCAAAAATCACCGTATCTACCGGGGTTACGATTCATTTTTTATCGGACGGCGTAATATGACTTTATTCAATAATTTATGTCATATTGTTATCGGTGTCTATCTATCAGGTCCCCCGGACTTACCGGGGGACCTTTAATTATGACATTACGGCATGACACACAGGGGGCGGGATAAGAAATTATCGAAGAGGTCAATGCAATACTATACCGGTCGCATCGACATTTCGGGCGACGCTTACACCGGAACAGCGAAGTTCCATAACCTGCAAATGGCAAAAAAGACCGTGGATTTCAACCTTGTCGTATCGCAACGCAAAAGCCGGTGTACCGGGCAGTGATGGCAGTGAGATCCAGGACAACCGAACACAGCGACCGGCCAAAATATGCAGCCGTAAAAAAACCGCCCCCCTAACGGAGCGGTTCTTGCCTCATCAGCCGCATTCATCCCGCCGGCGGATTCCGTCCCGTTTATTCCCCGGCAACCAGCTGCACATTGATATCCGACTGGCCATCGACAGCAACTTCCCGGTTCGAGAAACCCTTTTTTGAGAAGGTGAGGATCGCATTATCCTTCGTTTTTAGCGAATAGGTTCCGTCCGGGGCTGTAACCGCACCCGCATTCGAGCCTTTCACAGCGACCCGCACCCCTCCGACCGGCGTCGCCTGGACATCGCGCACGACTCCCTTCACCCTGATCGTTTTCCCCATACCGGCTGCCGCTTTTATTTCCGGCTGCCGCACGACAGCGTCACCACCCCGCTTGGCACCCACCTCGACAGGCAGGGTAAAATAGATTCGGTCGGAAGCGGTTCCGACCTGCACTTCGAACGCTCCCGGCTCCAGGTAACGGTTCCCCGTGTCATCGGTCAGGTAAAGTTCGCTGACCGGAATGCCGATTTCTCCCTCAACCACCTCTCCGGGCGCCGCTTCGAGCTTCGTGAAGCCTTTCAGCTGTTTGACCGGCGTCACCACCGTGCTGACCACGTCGCGAACGTACGCCTGCACCACCTCCTTGCCGGTCATCTTACCGGTATTTTTCAGCCGGACATGAACCCGGATCGTGTCGTAAGGCTGGTAATTCGTCTTATCCGTCGCCGCGTCCAGATATTCGAAGTCCGTATAGCTCAGACCGTGGCCGAACGCCCACAGGGGAACCGGGCTGGCGAAAACATAGTCCCGACCGGGCTTTTCATACGATCCCGGCGCGTGGTAATACCCCTTGTCGGTGGGCAGGTAATTGTAGTAGGCAGGCAGATGCCCGGTACTCTGCGGAAAAGAGAATGTAAGTTTCCCGGAAGGGTTCACCTTGCCGAACAGGATATCCGCGATCGAATTCCCCTCCTGCTCTCCGGCATACCACTGCGCCAGCACGGCAGGGATATGCTCCTTCACCCACGGGATGGCGAACGGCTTGCCCGCAACCAGCACGACTACCACCGGTTTCCCGGTGGCGTGAACCGCGCGGATCAGTTGCTCCTGCGCACCAGTCAGGGAGATGTCATTCAGGTCGATCCCCTCGCCGCTGGTAGGCGATTCGGCATTCTGGCGGACGAAAGCCGCGCTCGAACTCCCGACGAAGATAACCGCCGCATCGCTTCGCCGCGCCAGGGCCACAGCTTCGGCGATACCGGCCGTATCGCGCGAGGTGATGGAGCAGCCTTTCGCATAATTCACCTCCACTTTATCGCCCAGCAGGTTGCGGATTCCCTGCAAAGGCGTCACCCCGTCCGCATTGCTTTTGCTCCAGGTATAGTCCCCGAACTGCACCTGATCGGCATTCGGGCCGAGCACCGCAATGGACTTCAGCCGTCCGGCATCCAACGGCAATAAGCCCCCTTCGTTTTTCAGCAAAACCGTCGATTCGTCCGCGATCCGGCGCGACAGCTCCACGCTCTCCCGGGCCCGTAGCGGCAGCCGGAAGGCGGTGCGTTCCAGATAAGGGTCTTCGAAAAGCCCCGTTTCGATCTTGGCCCGCAGCACGCGCCTGACCGCCTGGTCGATATGGCGAACGTCGAACTCCCCGCTGAGCACCTTCTCTTTCAGCGCGGGATAACAGTTGCTGGAAGCCTCGACATCCAACCCCGCGGTGATCGCCTGGCTGGCCGCCTCGAATTTATTCGCGGCGGTTTTGTGGAAATACTCCAGCATATCGATCACCCCCCAATCCGAATAGACGTAGCCGCGGAAACCGTATCTATCCCGGAGAATATCGGTCAGCATAAACCGGGAGGCCGAATTCGGGATCCGGTTCCAGGAGTTGTAGCTGGACATGACGGCCATAACCGGGGTTTCGGCCACTACGGCCGCGAACGGTTTCAGATAAATGTCGAAGAGATCGCGCACGCCGCATTCCACCGAGGCAAGATTCAGGCCGCCGGTCGGGTTGCCGTGGGGCCCGTAATGCTTGAGCATCGGCGAGATGCCGTGATCCGTGTAGCCTTTCACTTCGGCAATTCCCATCACCGAACAGAGGAACGGGTCTTCGCCGAAAGACTCCTCGACCCGTCCCCAACGCAGGTCGCGCACCACGTCGATACAGGGGGCCAGCACTTGCTTGACACCCATCGTATTGAGCTCTCCTGCGATATGTTTGGTTTTCCGGTATGCCAACTCCGGATCGAACGTGCTTCCCAGGGCGATATTCTGGGGGAAAATGGTGGCGCCGTCCTGCACGACCCCGTGCAGCGACTCGGCTACCGGAAAACCGGGAATACCCAGCCGGGTCTTTTCCACCAGATAGGTTTGTATCTCGCGGAAGTTCCTGCGGCAGTCGGCGGCAGACAGCGGGAAACCTTCGAAAAAGCCATATCCGCCCCCGGCGCACATTTTTTCCAGTTTCGCTTTGTCCAACTGCGCCCCGTTGAATATGTCCCACGAGTGGAGATGCCTGATCTGCGCGATTTTCTCGTCCAGTGTCATCCTGCCGAGCAGGTCATCGACCCGCACTTCGGTGGGCAGAAGCGGATTTTTGTAAGGAGGGGTTTGCTGGGCTTGTGCCGATACTCCTGACAGCAGCAGAAATGCGGCGCTGGTAAGGCTGACGATGGTGTGTGCCATATTCTTGACGGACTGATTCTAGAAAGGTGTTAGTAGTTCCGCGAATTTAAGATTTTCATTCCGATTCACCCGCCGGCAACCGGCAAAATAATATCATTATATGCGGCTGAACCGGGATGCGACAGGCTGCCGTTTTTTGTGAAACATCCCACACGGAACATACCCTGACGGCGGTGGCCGACACAAAAAAACGGAGATCGTCACATACGATCCCCGTTTATCCCTTTAATCCTCAATAACGCTCTCCATCGGTTCGCTTAAAGAGGTCCGCCTTTTGTGATCCCGACAGGATCAGTGTTTTATCGGTATATTTTTTATTTTACCGGGGTTTCAGGCGTTTAAAGGGCGATAATTAATGAAAATCCGGTCAAAAACGTAACTTTGCCAATGTCAAACCGCCCTAAAACTCGCCCTAATCATGGCCATTTCGTTTCTTCTCAAAAACGCGACACTCAAACGATCTTCTATTGAAGTAAATATACACTTTCGCGGGAAACGTTACAAGAAACTGATCGGAGCGAGCGTTCCTGTCTCCGTCTGGAACAAACGCACGCAACGTTGCCGAATCGTCGCATCGGAACCACTGGCCGAGGCTATCAATGAAAAAATCGACCACTGGGAAAAAGCGGCCAAAGAGACGATCAGTATCTTGACTGCGACCGAAGGTGTTCCAGACAGCGCTGCGTTTTGGAATCTTTTCCATCAAACGCTGAC
The DNA here is from genome assembly GCA_947627885.1 of uncultured Rikenella sp. GTDB lineage: Bacteria > Bacteroidota > Bacteroidia > Bacteroidales > Rikenellaceae > Rikenella. Next base: position 54,184 of record CANQXP010000001.1, on the reverse strand, counting down.
CGGCGACAAATCCAAGCATGATACCCCAGGGTTCACCGAATATATGGCCGCATACATAGACAAGACGCATGTCAATACCCATCGTAACGTTTTGGCGCATCGGAGAAAAACGCTGGAATTATTGATCGAATTCGAGAAGAAAGACTATCATCGTCAACTGAAATTCGAGGACATCGACATGAATTTCTATCGCCGCTTCCGTAAATATTGCGACGAGAAGAATTATTCAGAAAATTATTTCGGTTCCCTGATCAAAAATATCAAGACAGTCTTCCGGGAAGCACGGATTGTCGACAAACTGCATACCGAGACAGGGATAGAACACCGCGATTTCAAGGCAATATCCGTCGCTGCTGACACTATCTACCTAACGGAAGACGAACTGATGCGGATATACAGGCTGGAAATCACTCCGGAGAAGATAGCAGAGGCAATACCTGAATCCGACCGACGTTCGTATAGCGTTCAGCGCAAAATAGCCGCCTGCGAGTTGGTACGGGGGCGATGGTTGATCGGGGCTTTTACCGGGCTGCGGGTATCCGACTTCGGGCGGCTTGGCGAAATAAATATAGACGGCGATTTTATCCGGGTGCGCACTAAAAAGACCGATAAACCAACTGTTATTCCTATACATTGGGTCGTTCGAGAATTGTTGGATGCCGGTTTTGATCTGACGACGCGGGTCAGCGACCAGAAGATCAACAAACACATCAAGGAGGTAGCCCGTATGGCCGGGATAGATTCCGACGTCGAGATTACGCAGGTGAAAGGCGGTGAGATTATACGAACAGTTTATAAAAAATGGGAGCTTGTATGCACCCATACCGCCCGAAGATCATTTGCCACGAACGCCTATAAAGCGGGTATTCCTACAATCGCTATCATGAAGATTACAGGACATACCCGCGAGACTACATTTTTGAAATATATCCGGGTTTCCGAAGAAGAGAATGCCGAGGCTTTGGCCACTCATTCATTTTTCCGAAAAAAGCAGGAATAAGTCAGAACCTCCACAGACTATACTGCACCCCGATACCGACGTATGGCGCCGGTCGTGCCGACGATGAGCCGAAGTTATAGCCATACCCCGCCTGCAGGCCTATTCCCCAGCGTTTCTTGTCCGTCACCGTTCGCTCGACCGTATTCGCGATGGTCTTGTAGATTGTCCGCGGGTAGACCTCCAGCCTGTCGAGGGTAACATTGAAGCCGCTCACGTCTAAAGCATAGAGACTGTCCCGAAACGAATACTGCCGAATCGGCACCGGCACCGCCAGCGTGTCCCCCGGCAGAAAGACCGTATCGCCCGGCACAGGTACCTGAATATAGACCGGCTCCTTTTCTACCACCTTTACCGGAGCTGGCTTTTCGACGACCACCGTGTCTACCCGGACTACCGTGAGCGTGTCCGTGCGTACCGTCTCCCGCACCTCCGTCCGCGGCTCGGAGCAGTAACGCGTCAGCCCGGCACCAACGACAAACGCCAGCACCGCACAAGGCAGCCACTCTTTCAGCGTCCCCATTTACAGATGCAGTATTTGATTCCTGTTGCGTCCCTGCCGGTATGATACATGTATCCAGTCCGGACCGACAGCGGAACCCTTCTCCCAGATCAACTGGTCGAACTGAATCTTTCCCTTCTTTTGGAGCGAGACCACCAGATCGAACAACCGTTTATTCAGAGCCGGCGATCCGACCGTAATGTCCGCCGCCTCGCCCGACGCGCTGGCCGCCAGATATCGCAGAGAGAAGCGAGAATTCGAGGATCTCCCGTACACTATCAAAAAAATGTTCGCATATGGGTGAGTCTTGGCATCACGTATGATGAATGTAGGGAAACCTGTGACGTTCAAGTTGGTAGATGGCTTTATGTTGATAATAGATGACGACACGGGGGTAAAATAGAATCTTTTGTTAGTTACTGAATTGTACCAATGCGTGAAATGATGAAAATTTATTTTATCAGACTTAGTGAATAACCTTACTTTAATTCTTCTTTATATATATTTGTAACAAATTCAGTAAATTGATGAAAGAGTTTATTCGCATTAAAAATTTCGGACCAATAAAGGATGTCTGTATCGATCCGATCCAGCCTTTTACTCTTTTTATTGGAGAATCAGCGAGTGGGAAGAGTACGTTGTTAAAAGTGATAGCATTATTTCGCTATCTATTTAAGATGCAAAATATTCGTTCGTATCTGAAACATGCTAATATCTCAAAATCTCCATTTCGATTTCGGATTGATTCGTATCTGCGCAATTGTGGTTTAGAGCAAATGGTAACGTCGGATACCATGGTTGAATATGGGGTGAAATTTGCAGATAGCGGGGAGCAGTATGCTATAAAATACGAAGGAAAGAAACTTCGACTTGGCGTAGATCTTCCGGTTGGTATTTTATCTTTCTATAAGGTTTCTTTTATTTCGGAGAATAGAACAATATTGACCAAGCTTTCTAATAATGTCCGTGGTCGTGATTTGGGGTTTTATTTCAATGAGACATACGGTGATTTCGATGAAGCTACGGATGATGTTAAAACATTGGATTTGAATTATTTGGGATTCAAATTTGATGTCAAAGTGGGAAAAAATGCAAAGAAAAAATATTACATTGCGCCGATTGATGCAACGTATCAGCCGATTGAATTAAGAAATGCATCGTCTGGTTTGCAGTCTTCAACTCCGTTGATAGTAGTTGCACATTATTTTGCAAAATACTTTTCGTTTCAGGAAGCATTCCGGCGTTCGGTATTGAATTATCTGTTTGAGAGTGAACAATTGACAAAATTCCAACCTCAAACAGAGTTAAAGGATATGAATAAATATATTCATATGCACATTGAAGAACCTGAATTAAGCCTTTATCCCACTGCTCAACGAGGATTGATAGAAGCTTTGGTCAAGGAGTGTTTTCGCGAACCCAAAGCAGACCGAAAATTAAGTCTGATGATTGCAACTCACAGCCCTTATATTCTAAATTATTTGAATGTGTTGCTACGGTCGTACAACAGGAAGGATGATGGGCGCATATATCTTGATCCCAAGAAGGTGGCCGTGTATCTTGTCAAAAACGGGACCGCTATGAATCTAAATTCTCAGACAAAATCCGGTGAAACGGTGATCGATGTATATGCTCTATCCGAAGAAATGGTTGAAATCGCCAAATTGTATCAGGAGGCTCTTCGATAATTATTAGACCCATGCATAATCTTTTTGAAACGCTCTTTCCCAAGCAGATGAATCCTGGGACTACTCACACGTACTCTGTGGACCATACGCAAACAGCTGCTCCTGAATTCGAGTTATCTGATGCAGATGCACAAATGGTAGTTTCTTCTGGAGATGGCGTTTTTCTCTGTAAAAATGAGCCGTGCCTTAATGTGCATATCATAAATTACGAAGCCTATGTTAACCAGTACAAGAAAGGGGCTATTGCAAATAGCAAGCGCTGTGACTTTGTTTTGTATGATCAAGAGAAACAGCATTTTTTGATTGCTGAATTGACTCATTGCATGCAGAACTCACTGACACGAGCGGTCAGCGAAAAACATCCTGAAACAAAAGAAGAGTATGCAATGTTAAAATTTCAGGATACGATCACCAGCCTGTGTACCGTGGAAAAGATGCGTGCGTTTATCATGGAATATACTACAAAATCTTGTGTCTTTGCTTGTCGTTTAATTGAGACAGGAACTTGCGATTTTGCAGTGAACGCCATGGCCAATTTTTTGAAGCCAGTACAAGTTATCGGCACAATAATACGTTCCGATTTTTTATCTATATCTGGAATAAATTTCCGCTATGTTAGATGCATTTATCCAGATCCATACGTATTCTGCGATTGAACTTCCACAAAATATACTACACCAAGACACAGTCCTCTCATCTTATTTACTGAACTGCACATACTCCGCCGCCCGTATCGTCGTGTGCGGGTTCCGGCTTACAATCTCCAGCCGAACCGCTTTCGTTCCCCATCGGATAAACAGAAACTTACGCGGGACACGGTGGGCGACAATCGCTAAACTGTCTTGACTGTGCACCGAGCATGAAACCGAATCTTTCCGGATCGTGCCGGCCACCGATACCCACGGATCGCGCCAGTTAAATGTGCGAACTGTATCGGGCGGCATTTCGGGATTATCCGGTCTAATGATGGAATCCTGTACCGAGGCCAGTATATCAAGATCGGTAGAGGTTTCGACCTTAGCCACGGTCAAAGCCCGTTTCAGTTTGATGCCCATGTCGCGGATCAGGGCGGCATCTTCACTGCGGTACTTCTTATATTCGGCAACCGTCAGCCGCAAGACCTCGACGCTGGCCGCATGCAGGCTGTCTCTGACCTTGAAATGCCGCACCGAATCCATCAGCACGGATTGATTGCCCTCGAAGCGTTGCCGCTCGGCACGTTCGGAACGATACATAGACCATAGCAATGCCAGCAAGGCAGCCAATACTGCAATGGTAATAAATAGGATGCGTTTCATTCGTTAAGTTTATTGCGCTGGCATCCGTCGGCGGATTAAAGATGGAGTACCTGTTTGCGGTTACGGCCTTGACGATAGCTGATGTGGATCCATGCCGGCCCCGCCGATGAACCCTTTTCCCAAATCAGCTGATCGAACTCGATCTGTTTGGCCTCTGCCATTTGTCGGATAAGTTCGAACAGTTGACGATTCTGAGCCGGGCTGACCACTGTGATGTCCGCTGCCTCGCCCAAAAGGTGCTGGCTGGTTTTGGCTCCGCCGACTGCCTTATTCAGCAAGCCGCCCCGGAACCCGCTGTTTACGGTGATCGGGCCGCCCCACGCTTCGCGGACCGGGTCGAGCAGTTTATCAACAAGAGTCGTCAAATTCTCACGCACATCGCTGGTGGGATTGTTCTGGATATTGCGGCGCCGGGCGGTGTCCGACGCGCACAACTCTTCAATGGTAAAGTATTTCATATCGGTATATTGTTTACTGTTCCCGGTCTGCCTGTTCAATGCGGGGCGGCTGACGGCGGTTGCACCGGACGACTTCGCACTTATTGTACTCGATAATCGCCAGTGTGCCCCGTAACTTCTCGATTTCAACGCGGGCATCGCTCAACTCTTTAAACAGGCCGGTCACTTTGTCGCGCTCTTTGGCTTCATTGCTTCGCGCTGTCCTCGCTTCATCGCGTGCATCATTGCGCTCCTGCTTCAATTCGATCTCTTCCTTGTTCTTGGCTGCGAGCAGGTGTTCGTACTGATCGATCACTTTGCCTTGTATATCCAACTCTGCACTATCCGCCGATGCACGCTCTTTGCGCTTTTTCTGGCGAAAAAACAGGAATGTCGATCCCCATCCGGCTCCGAATACGACAGCGATTAATCCACAAATAGCCGTTGCGGTATCTATCATTTTTCACCTCCCTTTTTATGAATCGATATTTTATCGGAAGTACCGCTGGGATACTGATCTGACTGCCGACCTTGGTTCCGACTTCTATTCATAGTTCTTTTCTAGTCTTGTTTATATGGATCTCTGGATCACCTTAAGGGTATTATAACCTCCGGAATGCGAGAGATGGATATAGGCGATACGTTCTGCTCCGGTACGGTTCGCATCGCATATTACCCGCACGTAGGCCGGCCCGGTCATATAGCTGTTGGCCGGGTCGACCGGTATCTCGACGGGTGTACCGACCACTCCGTCCTGGGAACTGAGTTTCATAAGTCTTGTCACCCATTGTATCTGGTTTCCGCCAGTGGGCCCTAATTCCGGAGACGCTGTGATGGCGCGTACATACCACTGGCCGTCCGCCGGGCAGTTGAAGAATACGTCTCCGGTACCCGCAATGGCATCTATAATAAGTTCCGCCGGCTTGAAAGTGACTTCCATGGGTCGTGCGGCCTGTGTGATCGTAACCGTCGCCTTGTCGAGTGGCGGAGCTACGGCGGCAGAGGGATAGATAGCTTTAAATGCCGTCAGAGTGACGCTGCGGGGGCGTTGGTTAGGATTTTCTACCAACTGGACTCCTGCCGAGAAATATTTGTCGATACCTCCCGGCGTATATATGGCATTCCAATCCATATTGGCGCTATGTACCATCGAACTGTCACCGCCGGTTATCCCGATCTTTACAGGAAAAGCCGAATACCCGTGGATCGTGGTGCCGACGGAGTTATATCCGACGTTCAAATCTCCCGTCATCATCACATTCCCGGAGCGGCGTGTGACGGTAAGCGGCGCAGGATTGATCCATATATCTCCGGTACCGGGGTCTCGCCCGGCGTAGACGCCGATCATCTTGCCGCTTCCTTTGAGGGTTTGCAGGTCGTCATAGGTCAATCCGAGGATAGACCGATCCGGCAGCCACAGAAAGAATACCGCTTGCCCGCCGTTCAGGTCGTCGGCCATCTCCGCCGTCAGGGAGGCTTCGATGCGGTTCGCGTTGCCTTCGCCCAACTTGGCATAGGCCACCCGTCCGCTTAACTCTGTCTCTCCGGCCACGAACAGGTAACTGGCTCCGCTGCGTCCTTTCAACAGTACGCTCCAATACCATTGCGAAAGGAGTACGCCATGCTGTTTGACATGATGTTCACGCAGGTTGCCCGGATGCGTTGGACGGGTGAAGGTCAATGTCATAATCGGACCGTAAGCTCCATTTCCGGCGGTCTGTATGGACCATTCGAAGGTTATGCCGCCGATCTTCCCAGAGGTGACTAATGGCCGCGCGAGACGATAATATCCCGCGCTGTCTCCTCCCCGAAAGGGCGACGCCTCACCGCCCGTGGGTCGTCGGTAGCTCCATCCGCCGGGGGTCGTGTTAATGATGTCTGTCCATAAGGGACAGACAAGGGAGTGATCGTCTTCCCTGCCTGTTGGATTTTCAACGAAAAGACCGGGCTGGTCTTGCGGTTTATGCAGCGAGAACATATTGATGTTCCCGTTTTTGTACATGGTACCCAGGTCGGCTGTCCGGGCCACGCCATAGGTGTCGGCCATGTCGGTAAAGCTTAGGTTGCCGTTGGGAAGTATATCTTTAATAGCCATATTACTTTTCAGTGGGTTTGGGTAGTTCTTCCCGGATTTTGTTTTTGGCTGCCAGCCATGCCGCGAATGCCTGATCTTCCGGATGCGCTGCGGCATAGGCTTCAATAGCATCCAGCATCATCGCGTCTGTTTCAGCCCGATAACGGGATTCCCGCGCTGCCCGGACTGTCTCGACCTCCTGCTCCAATCGGGCCGTCCTACGGGTCTCGATGAGCTCCGCGGATGCGGGAACCAGTTCTCCGTTTTCGATATTCATATCCTGCCAGTTTCCCGGCACTTTGTCGACGGGGATTATGGCCCATTCCGGATCGGGAAAGTCGGCTTTCAGCATCTCCAATGTGCCCCGGCGGGTACCGTTGTCGGTGATCTCTTCCTGCCGGAGTTGCAAAAGCCGGTATTCCTTGACTTCATTCGTTTCCATATTCTTAACCTTTGGTATAATCGATTGTCACGATAAATTTCCGGTTGGTCCAATATGTGTCGGGAACATTGTATATGATGAAATAGGCATTGCCATTATCTACCCGTATTTCTGTTACCGGGGGCTTAAGGCTGTTGGTGGCGCTATCGTATACGGAACATCGTAACAGATGTACGGCGGACAGCGAAAGGTTGCCCAGGAGGGTCACTACGGAATTATCCATAACGGTCGGGCTGGTGGTTCCGATAAAAGTCCGCCGGTATACTTGTTGCTTATTCCCGTAGTAGTCGAACCAAAATTCACCGGGCACCATCTTTTCCTCTAACGATTCCTCTGCCGGAGGGATGTCACTTCCGGAGGTGCCGCCGGCTTGCGATAACCATCCGGACGTGTAGGCGTTGCCGGATATTTTTAGGTTTCCAGCGGCATCCACGGACAGCATACCCAACACCGCATGTTGGGTTTCTGTGAGATGCGGCCCGGACTGGACGTATCGGTTGAATTCCTCTACATGGTTGTGGAAAGATCCCGAATCCACGGCATCGGTTATACCGTATCCTCCGAGGGTTCCGGGTTTGTCGGTGATTTCACCCCAGCTGTACGCAGGCTTTGTTGCTGCGAGCGCCCACGCGGAGATAGACGAGGTGTCGAGTTTCGAATCGAGTGCGGCTTGAAGTCCTGTCACTGCCTTGACGGGATGCTGGTCGGGATAGTCGAGGTTCTTGAGCTGATCGTGGTACATGGTTCCGACGCCGCCCGTGCTGTCGCCGGAGCCGCCTTCCGCCGGGCCCTTTTGGGAGATAGTTCGGTCAGTCGCTACATCGAACCTGCTGCGGACGATCCATTTGGATGAATCTGATTCATCGCGGCTCTTATCCAGCCACCACATATTTCCAAGCGACAGTAACGTTTCGTTAACGCTCTGTATAGCACGACCGTATACATTTTGGATCGTCTGCCGGACATCGTTATAGGCTTGTATGACCTCCACCGTACTTGACACGTTTGCCATCTCTGTTTCCACAGATGCGATCTTTCCTTTCGGCGCACTCTCCCCTACGCTGATCTCAACCTTTGAAGGAGTATCCAAAGGAAATTCCACGGACAGCACGCGCGAATCCAACTTGCCTGTTCCGTAATCCAGTAGCACTTTCCGCCCTACTGACAAGGAAATATCGTTCTCGGCAAATGCGACGGGATTAGACGAGAAGTTATAGGTATGATTGTCGGCAAGAATGGTGTTGTTGACAAATTCTTTCGCCTCCTTCTCAAGCCTTAGTTCTGCTGAGGTCACATACTCCTGCGGCATCTCGATATTGAACAAAACCACAATATCACCGTCAGCTGGCAGCAACGTTTCGTTCGGTATCTTGATGGCGCCGCTTTCCTGATCCGTGATGATCTCGTACTCTTTCGTGTCTTCGTGATAGATCAACTCGAACTCACGCCCTTGCAGCTCTCCAGAGAGGAAATGTACTTTCAGGGTCAGGCCCTCGATGACCAGGTCTTTGCTGAAATCGATGCCCGCAATTTTGAAAAAGTATATGGGGAATGTGGCGTAAACAGGATTGCCGTTTTCGTCTTCTCCGACAACGGTGTCGGGATCCGTCTTCGGGTCGACGCGAACGGCCGAGATCGGGAAATCGGACGAAGGATAGATGTCGTCGAAGATCACACTTTTCTCGATAATCTCCTCCGGAGCCAGGTCGGGTCTAATATCGAAATAACCGCCGGGGTATTTATCCGCCGGCAAAGTAAGCCTTTTTTGCACCAGGGCGTTCGTCGTGCCGCTGCTCCGGTAGTCTTGCGTGATGTTCCTCGTCGAACCGTAGGCATATATGCGCGTGGCGTATTCACTCTCCCCCTGCGGGGTGGGGATACCGATATTCTCGCCATAGGTAAGGGCCACGGATTCCCCGTATTCGCATCGTGATAGGTGGATCACTGTCCCTGCGATCCACCATTCCGTTTCGAAAGCCTCTGCGACCGAGGACAAGGCTTCCAACACGGTCGAATTGTCGAATTGCAGGTCTTTCGTTGCCGTGAGGGAGGAGTCGTAAGCGAAGGCGTAGGTTTTACCCGTTGCCCGCTTGATATTGTCCACTATCTGTTTCAGGAACAGATCCGGAGTGGCAGTCAGTGACCAACTCAACTCGGTCTTTTGCGTAAATTCGTTAATGTAAAAACAGGTCACGGATTTCCAGCGCATCCACTCGGCTGCGAATTGCATATTATACCGATACCCCCCAGCGATTATTTCGGGGTATACCGGACCGATCAGGAAATATTTGCGCCCGTCGTATTCGATGTAACAGCCGATTGGAAATTCCAAAACGGAGATTTCATTGAATTGCAGCTGCACGTATTCCTCCGACATCAGTTCATGATGGAACACCGCTTCCTTGTTAACTGGAGCGGTATATCGCACAGTACGGTCGATATTTTTAATCTCGATCATAAAACGTTACTCCTGTTGGCTGGATTGGGTTCACGGAATCGGATAGACAACGTGCAGGTATTACCGTAGTACCCGAATTTCGTCGAGGATACGTAGAGCATCCGAAAGGTCGTGTTCAATCTGGGGATACTGATCGCAAGCCACCCTCCTCTTGTCAATTCTGCAACAAAGGAATTGTACCGGGTGATGAACTCGCGTTCAGTATCTGCGGTCAGTATTACATTGACATTAACTTCCCGTTCGTCAAGCCGAGGGATGTCGGGTAGAACCTGCGTTCCATCCTGGCTACGGTCTTCGTTCTCGATAAAATCCTTGATAGGCGGAGGGGTGAGGAATTCGGAATATGCTCCCTGTTGAAAACGGGCTCCCCATGTCCCGAACATGTCCTTTCCGTTAATGCTGTTGCCGGCCATATCGCTCGTTTATCCTTTGATTACAAAGGTTTATGCGGACGGCACATTATGCAAGAGTTTTGTAGAAAATGATAAAAAAGAGGCGCCAGAATTAACTGACACCTCTTTCATTTTTTTGTATGGACAATTTACTTGGTAAGTTGAACCACTTTATCGATGTATTCTGTAATCCGTCTTGCTTGCGATGAACTGATATGCGCAAATTCGATTTTTCCGTTGATTGCACCAACTCCGTATTTATCTATGATCTTGCCCAAGGAAACATTCAAAAACATAGAGGGCAATGACGCTACACCGTCCATGTCAAGAATGATTTTATGTTCATCACTTAAAAACCGATCCAAAATATCATAAAGTTCCTTCCCTGACTCAGGGTAAGGGCGACCTTGCATGATTTCCACTAAACTAACTTTACACATGGTCTTTTTATTCTTCGTTAATTGCAAAAGTATTCAAAATGTCTTCGTTTTCAAAATGAGATAACGATAACTCGTAATATATCAACGTACCTTTGAAGTGAAAGGTATTCGCACGTTGTGATTTACTATCTACCGACACACAAACGTAACCCTCGTTGCTTATAATATGTAGAACATCTTCTTCCTGTAAAGAAGAGATGATATTTCCCATCCCGAAACCTCTATTATGCTCCCTCGACTGAACGGTTACGCCATCTTCTAAAGATTTCAGTATAGCCATTTGATCTGATGGAATGTCAAAGTGTTCCCGTATAGACTTTGCGATTCCCTTACCGAAATCACAGACTGCTACGAGCAGTTTCCCGGTTTCAGGGCAAAATTTGATGAAGGAAAATGCATTTCCATTCGCTTCTGCATGGTCTGATATGTTGTAATATCCTTCATCGAGGTTAGTCTGAACGGCTGATAAATCTTTGTGTGAAAAGAATGCTTGTTTCAGATAATCACACACCTGTATTGAATACATCTCTTTTTCACCATCAACGATTCGCCAGAGGTTCAAGAGCATCTCATTTAGAGCAGGAGCGTAATTACGACCCCCGCCCCAATATTCCCGGAACTTTAGGTTATCGAATAAGAAATCGAAAACTTCCTGGTTCTGTTTTCCAAGGTATATCAAATATCCATTGTCATCCAGTTTTTGAATCAAACATGCCAGCGTTACTAAATGAAAAGGTTCAAAATCATTAGGTTGAATGTCACCGCTAAATTCAATGCCGACATAATCATCATTGGGATTGCCTATCTCTATAGCTTCTCTGTATGCAACTATCTTAGCCAACCACGGATCTCGTGCCAGATCATCGAAGTATAAAATTCGCTGAATGTTTTTCATACCCGCAAAGATACTCACGTTGTATTAGTAAGCAAGGAAGGCGGGTTCCTTCCTTGCAAACGTAACGGTATCTCTGTTGAACCTACTTTATTAGTTCATGAATCATCCTCCGCCCCGCTTCCGTCCACACAGTCTGCATGGAGGTGCCCGGCGAACCATCGGCATGGTAGAACGTGTAGGTGTGCGTCTTGGTCAGACCCTTGTCCTGATACTTCGCATAGAGCAACCATTGCCCGTTCTGGCGATACTGCACCCGTAACTCTTGCAGCTTCCGATTCAGGGACACCGCGCTCATGCCGAGTTCTTTCGCGATCTGGTTCGTCGAATAGGTGCTTTGGCTCATAAGCACCTGATCGAAATATTGAACCTTCGGCGCGGCGATCTTTAGCTGCTCTTGCTGCAACCGGGCCTGTGTTGCAAACCGCTCTTTCTCCGCGCGCTCTTCCTTGAGGCGTTGGAGCAGGCGGATCGCGTTGTCCGGATCGTCGAGGATCGTGTCGATGGTCGGCTGCGATGCCGTGATCCCGAAGCGCAGAAGCTCTTTGATGCGGTCATTGCACCAGATCGCAAATGCAGGCGACAGCCACCGGGCAAATTCGAGGGCGACGTCTTCATGAAACCAAGTACCCGCCCCATTGATGGAATTAACTAATTTAGACCTATCCGATTTTCGGACAGCTATAAGAGCCTCAATGAATTGCGAGGTTGAAGGTAGTTCAAGCCATTTGGCTGGTCTCTTACTAAATGGCTTTGCCATATCGGTGGCGTTCACCATTACATCGCCGTTGCCAAGTTGGAAGGTCACAGCGTTCCCGTTGTACTCGTAGATCTGATTATTCATCACTTACCTCCTTTCCGAAGATCAAGATAGAAATCGTATACCCAATCTCTGACTATTTCGCTTAAGGCGAGCATGGCTTGGCCGACATGATTTTCCATGTCGTTGCAATGTGAAAAGAGGACATCTTGCAATATGCCCGATTCTTTTCTAAACCGTTCGAGATCGAGTAAGATGCTACGAAGCTTTTCGAGGCTTTCGACGGCAAAAGCGGGAGCGATAACAGTTTTGGGATCGGTAGTCATCTCACACCTCCTTTCCCGGCATTGGTTGCCGCCTGTTGTTTAAGAAGTTCGAGGAGTTGTTGCAATGCCGCGAAGAACTCGCGGGAGAATTGCGGATCGGTCGATAGACGTTCCATGACGTCTATGACGGTGAAGTTGGTGTTGGACATGGTGATTAGACTTTTTTTGGCAACAATAAAAAACGGTCGTGCCTTTCCCGTTGTCTAATCACCTATTGGGGCAGATTGCTCAGGCATTACACCTTTCGCACGGGGGTACACGACCGAGGTCGATATACGGATTGTTATTTCCTAAGAGCCATGGATAAAAAAATCCACCGCCGAAAGGGGTGGGCATCGCTGCCCCCTTAGAATGATTAGACAAGACAAATGTATAAATAGTTTTTGAATGGGCAAAAGAAAAGCCCCTCAATTTGTGAGGGGCTTTAACAATAACTTCGTTCCGTTAGTTAAATTTCTTCTTTCGCTGATTTTTCTTTCGCTTTATCGTTGAGTTCTTCATTTAATGTATCATTGTAATAAATTGCAATGCTGCCATCTTTAATGATAGTTAGCATGATTGAGCCATTTTCAACATTCCACTCAGATATATAATTACATTTCCCTAATTTAATTGCCGATAGTTCATATCCATCTCCCGCATAGTACGGTCTGTAAAATGCGTGAACTTCTCGAGATGGTTTACCATATTTATCAGAATACATTTCTCTGATTTTATTAAATTTAGATTTTAAAGAAAACCAAGAAGTTTGAGAGTCGAAATTAACCACAACCGAATATACATTATTCGTATAATCTGATTCCAGCAAAAACACCTTACAATCATCACCGATGAATTTACCTTTATATGAATTTCCGGTTGCTGAGGGTTCATAACCCAGTTTTTCCAACTTTTCGCCTAATTCTTGAGCACTTCCATTGATAGGAATATCACGGAATGTAAAATGATTTTCTTGGGCTTGAGAGATTGCGATGATTGCAGAAAATACAAACAACAGTAAAAATCTTTTCATCCTTGTAAATTTTAATGATTGAAAACATCACAAATATAGTGAGAATTAATACCTGAAAAATATATTAATAATATTCCTTTTATGGTATAATGAATCACTTTTTTGGCAAAATACTTGCAGGGGGGGGGGATTTTTGCTCATCTTTGCCGCCGAACCATTAAACTTTTCGTTATGAAAACCAAAACTCTACTCATGTTCGGCGTAGGTTGCATGGCTGCTATGTGCCTGACTTCATGCTACAGCACCCGCCTTACCTATGGAAATGTGAAACCGAAGGAACCTATGGTGCAAGTTAACAAGGTGTGGAATCATCACCTAATAGGCGGCCTCGTTCCGGTGGGTAATAACAAACTAAGCACGGAGGAATACGTCAATGGCGCTCCTAATTACATGGTTAAAACCAATCGTAGCTTCTTGAATGGATTTATTTCGTGGGTTACCGGTGGTATATATACCCCAAGTCAAACTAAGTTTTACGTTCCTTTGAGTGATGTTCAAAAGGTAGACGGTAAGATTAAAACGGATGAATAGAATCATCCTAACACAAGAGCCTTGCATATGCAAGGCTCTTCTTTTATAATTTCGCTGTATTCCTGACGATCTTATCCAGCTTCTCTTCGATAGAAGGCATCAGCGCAAGATTCTTGTCCATCGTCTTGAGGTAGTTGATCGAGGTAGCGATTAGTCCCTGGATTTCGAGGCCCGAATCCTGCAAACTCAAAAGTTTTTGATCTTGACTTTTCAGGAACTCGCCCACGGTAGTCATTTTCCCGTTTATTTGACTGACATAATCCTGAATTGCAGTAAACCGACCGTTCAACTCTTTGCCCACATCCTGCGACATGGCCTCAATGCCCTTTGACGTGGCCGGCTGTTGCTCTATCGACTGTTCCGGGTTAATGCCAGCTATAGAGTATGCCTGTTCTCGGTCGCGCAGGGCGTCGCTATAGATGTTCTCGTATTCCCGCTTCAACTGCTCGCGCTCCGCCTCTGATAGAACATCGTCCTTCATAGCTTCACTGAAATGTTCGTACCATTCCTGCAACCGTCCGTCCATCTGGGAGGCGATCACCCGGTTTATGGCGTTGGTCATGGTATTCTCGAAGTTGCCCGCTACATCGTCGAAGGTAGAATCCATGTCGTCCAGGAAACTCACAAGCTCGTCGCGCAGGCTATCGAAGGATATACCCGTAGCGGCTTCTTTGAGCGCGGCTTTCACCTCCTCGGTTTTCTCCCCGCACTCGACGATGGTTTCAAGATACTCCCTTGTTTTATCGTCGAGTTTGGCCCAGACTTCGGGAAGCGCTTTCTGAAATTCCTTAATCTGTTCCGCGGACATGTCGAACAGTCCTTCCATACGGCCAGACCCGTACAGCTTTTTCCAATCGAAGCCTGCAGCCTCGATCTGACCTTGGTACCCGCGCAGCTTTCTTTTGGTTCTCACCCCGAAGGATCTCTTGCCCTTCTCACGGGAAGCGAGGTAGGCTTTGGCGAGGTTACGGGTTGCCTCTTCCTGTTTTTCAATGGTTTTCAGGGCTTCATCGCTTGCCATGACGGCCTGCGCTCCCGTTGCAGTTTCGATCAATTCTTTCTGGCGGTCGATCACTTTATCCAGCACGTCGATATATGTGTCGTACTGGTCGAATACCTCTTGCGGGATCAGGTGACTTCTCGCTCCGAACAGGCCGCCGATAAGCGAGGCTACTCCCTGAATGGCTCCTGTTACGACGCTGAATGGATTTGTCAAGTCCATCGAAGCGAAGGCATCCATTGCCCCCATGACACCTTCAATCTCTTTCGGAACTTCAACGCCAAAGTCCTCAGACAATACATTAGTCACTGTGCCTAACGTTTTGAAAAGGTCGGAGGCACCTTTTTGTGCGTCCTGCCAAACAGTAAGCCGATCTTTGTCTGCTTTGACTTGTGCTTGTTCCGCAGCCACCCTCGCTGCGGCTTCTGCCGGTGTCCCTTTGGCTTTCTCATAATCCTCCCACGCCTTTTTAGCTACTTTGAGCGAGGCCCTAAGTTTGGGAATACCACGTGCTAAAGCAGTGAACGGGTTTTTGGAATCGGCCTTTTCTTGGGCTTTGTCGAGCTGGTCTGTGACGGTTTTAAGGTCAATAGGACTCAAATCGGCATTCTTTAGCTGCCCGTTGATATTGTCGATGATCTCATGGATTTTCCGCTGGGAGAGAACATCCAAATTCTGGAACAAGTTGAGCCAGTCATCGGATTTCATCAACTCGTCGAGCTTGATTTTGGAGACCTCCTCCTGCTCTTGCTGGTCGATCCGGGGTAACAGATCCTGACGGTTGTTTTTGATGGCCCTGTCTCTGGCATCCTGCGCGTTTTTCTGGATCTTGGCGATCTTGTCCTCTGTGGTACCAAAAGCGTCTACCAAGTCCTGCAATTGCTCGTAGGCTTCGGCGGCATTTATCTCAACGTTTATTTTTATAAGGTTTTGAAGATCTATATTACCTGCGAAAAAATCCTTCATAGCTGCCTCTCTCAACTTACGATACCGATCTTCAACTGCCCGTGTCTTTCGGGCTTCCTCAGTAAGGTATACCTCTCCAAGTTCTTTGTAAGTATCTGCGAGTTTTTTTGCGTACTGCAACTCGATATTCATGGCTGACTGGGCATACAAGTTCTGTGTGGTTTCCCGGCGTAGATCAAAGGTATTCGCTTCCTCTGTGGGCATAGTCTTACCTGCCTTTTTGTAAGCCGCCTCGCGTTCTTTCTGTTCCTTGTCGATCTGGGCCATCTCCCGGTCGAAAGCAAGTTGCGCTTCGGCCAGTTCTTTCGTTTTACCCTCCCGCATCAACTTGATCCGATCCTCCTGCAATTTCAGTTGGTTGGCAATAAGGGTGTCTGAAAGTTTGGTTTGATTCTTCAAGGCATCCTTATCGCCGCCGAAATCCCAAAATTTAAGATGTTCATTAGCCTCCGTGAGTTTTTTCATAGCATCGTTGTACGCTTGAGTGCCTTTATCCGCTTCGGTCATTACATTCAAAGCCGACAATGCTTCATTTTTTTGCTGTTCCCAGAAAGCTTTATTCTGGATTACAGTTTTTTCTGGAGGTGTGAGTGTTTTCCATACATCATTCGCAATCTCTTCTACGCCTATATATTCTTGATACACTTGATCAAATCCTGCGACTAAATCCTCTGCCCAATTTAATTTAAAAGGGCCGAAGGGTTTAATATTATTCATGATACGATTTGCAGGAAGTGCAAAATCTTCTAATATTGCACCGACATCAATCCTCTTTTCTCTTAGAGTTTTATCGCCTTGCGTTATAGCTTTAGTGACTTCTGCAATGACTGCATTTATTTGATCAGGTGATTTTTGTAATTCAGTAAGTGACCATTCTCGTATACGGCTCGTGAGTTTTTCCAGATATTCACCCATTTTTTGGGCAGGATTCTCCTGTGCTTGCTGGATAAATGCGGCTCTTGCCTGTTTTTGAGCACTTTCTATTGCAGCTACACCTACAGCGTTGTAAGCCCCTTCGACATCCTTTAGGGTACTAATCTCATTAGAGTATCCTTGCAGAACTTTTCCATAGCTATCAATGATCTTTTTGCGAGCATCGTAATAAGCCTGCGTCCCCTCTTTTGCCTTTCTCAGCGATTCAAAATTGGCATCTATCTCATTTCGCTCCTTATGTAAGGCAAGATTGTATTCAAGTTGGTTCTGGGCAAATATTTTGCTCATCGCCGATAGTTCCTCTTGCTTTTTGAGCCATTTATTGAGCGTATTCATCACAACCCCTATCGCCACCGACAACCCAAGCGTCAGCGTCCCCATCAGCACTTTTGCGGCTGTGTTTGACCATCCAAGGGCAGCAGCGAGGCCCTTATTTGCCTTAGTCCACAGCTCCGTTACTTTCCGTACCGTCGTGATCCGGAATGCGCTTGTTTCATGCAAGGTGTTCGACACCTGTTGCAGGCCGATGGTGACCGCAAGAATAGCTTGAAGTTTGGTTTGGATCTCGGCCAGTCGTTCATTATCGGTCACGAACAGCCCGATTGCGCCTTGTCCGGCGGCAAACGCGCCTGCAACGCCCTGGATGCCGGAGATAATACCGGCCCACTGGGTACCCCCCGTGGAAAGGGCCTGCTGTTCGGTCTGCAATTTGCGATATGCGGTGCCCAGTCGTTGCATCTCGGCCTCCATCTGCTTATATTCAGCAGTGTTTTCTTTACCTTGCAAAGCCAACTGTCCCATCGTATTGCGGATATTCATCAGCTGGGTGCGGAGTGAAACGGCCCCCTGCTTATACCTCTCCTGCGCATCGACGAGTTGGGTCATGGATTCTTTTTCTGCATCGAGTTCCTTTCGTATACCATTCAGTTTTTTTTGCAATTCATACTTGGCTTTACCCGGTGCGGTTTTATTTACTTCAGCCTGAGTTTCTTTAAATTGATCTTCGAGGCTTTTGATTACTTCCCGCTGCTTTTTTATGTTTTGGGTAAGGTCTTCAGTTCCAGATAAAATTGACTCGCCGATCACTTTTCCGGCTCTTTCCGATGTACTTTGGGCATGAAGTAGTTCACGCTCGTATTGTTTGACGCCCTCGGTAAATTGCGAAACATCGAAGGTCGCAGATATATTCAGTCTTCCGTCTGTTGCCATAGTCTAATAGTCGCCTGTAATGAATTGATTGAAATGAAGCCTTTTGGGCATCTCTTTTCCCCCTTTTTCCTTAGGGGTCGATTCCGATTTGTAGCTGGGAATACAGCTAAAGAGCATAATGATATTGAGCCAGCTGCGCCGGTGCACAGCCTCATCATAGGACATCCGAAAATACTTCATGCAGCTGTGGATGATAGACCAGGGATTATTTATTTCTCCCTGGTCGGCTCCGTCCTGTTCATCCCTTTCAGGAAAATGATAGTTTGCAAAAAAAAAGCCGGGTCTACTGATTGGAAGATATGTTCCTGCAGTTTCCGAAAATGCTTAGACGCCAGATTTCGACGGAGATAACCCCCGAAAACCCGTCGCAGCCATTTGCTCCTGAACAAAGTAACGGTGGCGACTCTAACCAGTTGACCGAAGTCCTTACCATGCTTCATAGCGACAGTGAGCATCGGATTGCCGTCGTCATCCTGATCGAAACCATCCAACTGTGATACCTCCGCAGATAGATCCGCAATCTGGCTGTAAGTCATCGGGCGAACATAAAAGGGCATCCAGCCTACTTTGATCCATTTACCTTTTTCATTGATCGCCTCGGCCACTTTTTGTTCGGCAGTCTTTTCCATTGTGTATTAAATTTTAGTTAGAACTTGTCGGGAGCCGCAGGGGGATTCGAACCCCCACTGTCGTGTCATGGTCACGGTGCTCTGCCATTTAAGCTATGCGGCCCTGCCGGACGTTAGAGCGTAGAGCCGCTGCTCTGTTTTGCCGTCCGGGATGAAAGAGTGCTGACGGAAGCGGGTGAAGCGCCTCCGGGCTCCGTGATTGCCCTGATGCGGAAGCCCGGGATCTCGTTGCCGGATTCGTCCGTATTAGCCATTTGGGTAAAGGTCAACGAGAAGTTAGGCACACCGCCCCGGCCGATTGTGCCGGCGCGAACTACGGTAACCTTCATCTTCGCCCACTGGTATTTCTGAGCCGGGAAATTGTCGATGGCCTGTGTCTCCAGTTCCACCGCCTGCGGCGCCAGCTTGAAATCCGGTGTTTCGACCGTCCACCCCTTGTTCGGATTGTCCGTCTCGGAATCGGCTATGGTCTTGAAACCCATCAGGTACTTGTAGGCATCTTCCGACATGTCCAGCACCTCAAGGGTAAATCCGCGGCTTCCGGAGTCCGTTTCGATCTGCAGCAACGGTTCTTTCAGGTCTTCCACACGAATATCGGTCGTGCTCGGTTCCGTATCATTGAAAGACATGGAGCTGTCGTTGATGAACCGCACGTTGAATTCCGCATTCTCGAAATCGGGGAAAGTCCCGTCCGCAGTCGCAGGCGTCATTTTCAAGTGTTTGATGCCATAGACGGCAACAGATTTATTCATTTTGATTAAGATTTAAGTAGGTGACTTGAATTCTTAGATTCTGGTAGTGCGTCCCGTCGTTGTCGGGAAAGAAAGAATCGCTGTCGATGTTGTAATAGGCTCCATCGTACAGGGTATTCCGAAACAGAGGCTCAACCATCTCGGTCAATGCACCGATGCGCCGCGTATTCGGTTCTTTCGAAGCGGTGTCCGGCACATGGATATTGACGTTGACGTAGGACTGCTGGAAATCGCTTCGACCGAAGGTCAACTGATTCACTACGATATACTCCCCTTTAAATTTTGGGGGCTTCTCGTACTTGAATACGCTGACGCCCATACCGGCTTCCGCGATCATCTTTGCAACCGCTGTAACTGCCTGTTGTCCGTTCATTTCAGTCCGGCTTGTTTAAGGATACTTTCGATCTGTTTCTCCACTTCATTAGCAAGAAATCCTTTTGCCTGCTCAAGAACGGGGAATCCTTTGTTCTCGACGGGTCGAGCGTAGTTCATGCCGGCCACGATCACAGCGGTAATCCCCTTGCTGAATTCAGGCGCTATCTCCTCTGCGTAAGATCTCCCTTCCCTGGTTCCCTGACCGTTATTGCCTTCTGGACCTTGAGTCTGTTCGAATCCTTTCATCGAGACGATGCGTCCCCTGTTGACCGTTTCTCCTCCTGTAGAGCTGATAAGGTTACCTGTACGGTCCTTGTATACCCTCGTCTGTTTAGCGAAGGCAACGGTCTTGGGGACTATGTCGTTGACAAATGTGAACTCCACAGCCTTTTCGAACCGTTGGGCCATTTCCCCGGCAAGGTTGCCGACTTTCTTCCACTCTTTCTTGTCGATATGGATACCGCTTTTCTTGGCCATCAGATCCACAGTCTTTCGTTGAACAATCCCAACGAGAAATCCAGTACGCCGTATTCCGCCTGGTCTATCGTACCTTCGGCCTTAGTGATCCGTACCTTGTCGTCCTTACGGGGGATTACTCCCAAGCCCTTCGGCATATAGACGATGTAGGAATACACGTAACTGTTGCCGTCATTCCCGGTGATAGTTTTAGCCGTGCCGTTTTTCTCGATTCGGCACGAGGACAAAGGCATGAAGTCGTAATGCTCCGGAATGGGGTTCATGTTCTCGTCATACCCTCCTCCGGTCACCAACGACCATATCTCAATCGTGTCGGGATACCACATTACCAGATGTCAGTTATGTTTGTAATGGACGAGCCGGGGTTGAGTATGTCTGGCTCATCCAATTCAACTGCAAGCATCGAATACCAGGCCGCCACCATGTCCGCGTCCCAGGATACCGAGAACCCTCCTTCGCTCACGTTCGCCAAGGGAAGCAGCGTCGAGAATTCGTGATACATGGCCCTTTTCGCTGTGGGTATGTCCACTTCATCGTCCGGCCTGATTCCTTGATTGAGCATCAAGATCTCTACGTCCTCGGAGTTTATGAAGAAGCGGCGCAAGGTGGCGGTCAGGTATTCGCGGTAGGTCATAAGTTGTTTTCTCCTTTCGTGTTCGATCTGGTCGGCCTGATCGTTTCGCTCTCTTTCGTGCTCTCGACAAGTCCGAGCGAAACGAGATACTTCACCCGGTCTTCATCGAATGAGGCGATGGAGCCTTCCTTGTACACCCGCGAAAAGTCGTCCTTATCGCGAAACTCTTTCAATACTCTTACTCTCATGCCTGTATGGTTTTGATGTTCAGGGTATAGATCTGGTCCGGATTGGAGATTACGGGAACGACGCGCGCCTGCGATGACGTGTATTCACGCAAAGCGGGACGGTTGACCCGGTATTTCGAGGTAAGTATGTACTGGTCGGCGGTCTGGTAAAGTACACCGGCTACCGGATGGTTCATCTCGGCGCATCGCGTCCACACGACCGAACCGAGCCGCTGGTTGCAGACAAAGACGATGGTACCCTCCTCCCAAGGTTTTT
Source organism: uncultured Rikenella sp. (assembly GCA_947627885.1). Lineage (GTDB taxonomy): Bacteria > Bacteroidota > Bacteroidia > Bacteroidales > Rikenellaceae > Rikenella. The sequence continues at coordinate 32,516 of CANQXP010000001.1, read as the reverse complement.
TGTTGGCACGTACGCCGTTCTTTTCGATCTTGATTGTCCGGTCGACTTTCTGCACAGTAAAACCAAAGCGGTTGGAAAGTACGGCATTTGCCTGATCTACGGTCAGGATCGGGATGCTCGTGCCCACGAAACCTTGCAGGAATGCGAACTGTTCCCGCACCTGTTTGTTTGCGCAGAATGCGTCGAACCAGTAGCTGTCGGCATATGCCCCGATAATGGTGTTGCCATCGGCCTGCGCTTTCTTAATTACGCGTCCGATGTCGTCGATTGCTTTGGCTGTGTCCACATTGCCCGTCCACTGTGTCGTGGCACCGAACTTGTTGTCGTTGAAATAGCCGTAATCGACACGTATGCCGGTTCCGACGTTGTTATCATCTTCTGCAAGTGCGACTCCCGTCGAAAGACCCTGCAGGAACATGTATTCCATACGCTCATAGATGCCTGCGATCACCCGGGGCAAGTCGGCAAAGATCTTCTGAACGATGGCATTGATGTCCAACCCCTGTGTAATCAGGGCGTCGATGTCGGACATCTGCTTTTCGTTCAGGAAAAGCTCCATCCCTATTTTGGGCAGGTCTCCGCTCATGCGGCTGAGGGAATCCCTTTTTTTCAGCGGCAGCTCCGAATCCATTGCCACGACATCGGCGGCCACGCGAGTGTACTGACCTGTCAATGTCTCCCACCGTCCATCGACCGAATATTCCGGAGTAAGCAATTGCTTGAACAAGTACGATAATCCGGCCTCATTAGACCCGTTCAGTTTCTCGGTGATACTAAGTACCAGTGGCGCTAAATACCGGTTACCGTATTCGAAATAGATTGATTTTTCCATGTTGCTAGTCCTCCATGTAATCGATTAGCGGCAGGTCGGCTTTTACCGCCGCCAGAATAGTGTCCATCTTGAAAGGGGTTGCTTTAGGATTGATGGTTCCCCGCACCATAATCCCGGCGAAAGGACGTTCGGTGAGGACACTTGCCACCAAGTACCCTGCGTATGATGCCCCATCAGGTAGGGTCGAATACTCGTCGCCCGCCTCGTTCAGAGGCATGGGTTTGTATTCACCTGCACTGTCTTTGATGATCACATGCCCGGCGTGGATCACCGGGTGCGGATACCCCGTAACATCGAGTGTACGACCGCCCCTAATGCCTTCCAGGTAATTAGGCATAACAATGCTATCATTGCCCGTGATGACCTCTGTAGCAGGGTTCGTCAAGTTTGCTGTTGCCATTGTTTTGTTGTTAAGTTTTTAAATAGGCATGCTTTCCGCAATGCGGTCGGCTTCTTCTTTGGTCACTTTCCCGTCTGTTTGCGGGAATGGAGACCTTGTCGGCAATCCCCGATCAACCTCGTACTGTTTATAGGCCGTCAGGTGCTTGGTAATCCCCTCCTCATCCAGCTCGTCCGGCACGTGGATGAATTGCAACCCTTTGGGATCTATACCCAGCTCTTTGGCTTTGGCGGAGATCATGTTCTGCCGCTCGTTCGCCGCCTCCCTGCTTTCGTAAACTTGTAACTTCTGCTGTAGCGGAGTTACCCGTTCTTCGAACGCCTTCTCGATCAGAGATCGGATGTCGGCGGTAGATGCGGATGGTTTGGGTTCGGCAAGATCGCCGCCCCCAGCGGATGTTGCTTCCGATTTTCGTTCCGCGAGCGCCTTTTCGCGGGCCGAAGTTACCCGGCTGTCGATTTCGCTTTGGAACGAAGTCAAAAGCGATTTTTGCCCCTTGACGATGGCGTCAAGGTTCTCGTCCGTAACCGATCCCGTTGTGGCCAGTGATTCGGCGACCCCGGAGATGGCCGTGTCGCTGAACCCGAGATTCGCGTATTCCGTTTTCAGCGCGTTAAAAAGTTTTTCTTTCATGTGTTATTTGAGTTTAAAAAAGTCCGCCGGAACACCGACGGACTATGTAAGTGCCTCGGCAACACAAAGGTTTATGCGGACGGCACATTATGCAAGAGTTTTTAATAAAATCCTTCCAGTACTATGGCAAATAATTTGCATGGAATATATTTATTCCATATATTTGTATCAGAAACATCGATAGATATGCCGGTACTCTTTTACTATTTAGGTTTGAAGTTTTTCTTCTATTCGAACGACCACGAGCCGATACACGTTCACGTGAGCAACGGAGACGGCGAGGCACGGTTCCGGATCGACCCGATTCAGATGATCGAGAATCATGGCCTGAAAACACGCGAACTTAAATATGCCGAGGCCGCTATCGAAGAGAACAAAGAGGTGATTGTCGAACGTTGGAACGAATATTTCAACAAATAAAACGACGTTTATGAAAGCACAGAGAATATGGTTCGGAGAGGGACGGATACACCTCACTACCAACGACGGGCGGACGGCGAGCCTTCCGCTGAAAGCTTTTCCGCGTCTGTATAACGCCACGGACGAACAGCGGCAGGATTATACCTTCTCGCCTTTCGGTATCCATTGGGAAACGTTGGACGAGGATTTGAGTTTCGAGGGCTTTTTTGCCGAGGCTAGCAAACCACAAAATGAGATCGCGCAAATCTTCGATTCTCTACCTGAGATAAATGTAAACCAGTTGGCGCGGGTAATGGGGATCAATCAAAGCCTCATGGCAAAGTATATTTGTGGTGTCGCCACTCCATCTGAAAGCCGGCGTAAGCAAATCGAGGAAGCTTTACACCGGTTAGGATCAGAATTGCAGCATATTTCCCTATAGTGATTAATTTCATACGAAGTATTTGCTGTAATTCGGATTGTCTAAAACATAGTAAGGTTTCGATTTCCATCTTGACAGCTGCTCCTTGTGCCCTGCGCTCCAATTCTTGAAGGAGGTGGGAATGTCCTTAATTTGTCGGGTACGGATGACATTCGGATCTTTACCTTGCAAGATGGCGCGTTGCATGGCAGCCAAGTCATTTTGGGAAGCGAATACAGGCGTCATATTGCAACGGCACTTTACATGCCACCCAGTCCAAACGAAATCTTTAGGGTATACCCCTTCTGCGTAATCGCATATATCCACGAATGGAAGCCCGTTGCAGGTATGATTGTTGGAAAGGCTGATCCGGTAGCCTATAATCACCGGATTGTTCTGGTACATCTCTCGCTCCGAGCGACGGTAGGCCGTGTTGATCTCATTTGCGGCCAGACGAAGCGCATTCTGGTAGGAGGAGCGGTAAACGCCTTGCCCTGGATGATAATCTTTGGCATTTTGACTTAGTTTCAGTTCTCCTGTTTCCTTATCCCGCACCCGCCGGTATAGTCTATCAGGCTCTTTTAGATACCTCCTTAAATCGAGCGAAAGTTGATCCGCGCTTTTTCCTTCGGACAATGCCAATTGAAGTGCATCTTCTATCTGGCCGCGTATCCCTTCTTTCCATATGCGTGACGAAAGACGGAAAGAGGTTTTGGTGAGCCGGAAATTATTCATTGCTTTCGCCCGATGCGCGAATGTGCCCTCTTTCTCCAACCATTCGAACAAAGCTTCCCGGTTCGTGAGCTTTGTCTTGATGATTGATCTGCCTAATGCCTCTCCGGTCGTCCATGTTCGGGTATAGGCCCCCGATATAACGAGATAGATATTATCAAGCAACTCGTCGATCCGGTTGTTCAAAGTACCGGACAGACGTTTCATATTTCGAAGGAAATCCGGCTCATCACGTTGTAGGTATGAACGGATCAACCCCAGCCCGGCAACGTCGTCGGCGAACAATAAAAACAGGCGTTCAATCCTTTGCGCTGCATCGGCGTTAATCTTCCTAATCTGCCGGAATATCTCTTCCGGAGACAGCTTTTCGTATTCGGTCATCGTCCTTGCGTGAATAGGATATTGCCCGCCAGCAGATTGGCGATAAGATCCAAACTGAAATCCTTACCGTCGCTCCGCTGATTATCATAGATGAATTGTCCGATGGCACGCAACCACAGGTTGTTTTCCTGCTGTTGCCTGATAATCAGGTCTAATTTTTCTTCTATTGTCATGCCGCACCTGCATTATCATCGTCTGATGAAGTGAGACTTGGAAACTCCCCGAACATGGATCCCTGTGACTCGATCTCCTGTTGCCTGCGTTCCGCCTGTTCTGCGAGTATCTTTGGTATTTCCGTTGCCGGATCCTTGACGTAATCGATCAGGGATACGGCAGTATCCAGACTCATCAATCCGGACTCGTACAAGCGAATAACGTCCGCAATTCGTTCTGACACGTCGTCTTGGAAAGGTTCTGCAAATTCGAATGATACTGACAAGGCTTCCATCTGTCTCTTCATCGATACGTCAAGCACATTGCCAATGATCGCTTTAATCAGGTTGGCTTCGCGGTCTTGTGCGATGTCGTATATCTCGATATTCTTTGCTCGCTTCATATACCCCAGCGCCATAGCCCGCCGGAGTGCTCGCCCGCTGGGTGCTCCCGCTGCAACCAATGCTTCAAATGACAAGTCCGGCGTCATGGACATGACCAGGATCACTTTGTGCAAGTCCGATAACTCGGTAGCTTTTAAATCTGTTGCCGTGTCCACGGTGAGATATTCAAGAATACTATCCTTACTCATCCGCACTGCCTTTCCGACACTCCCTGGATCAGGTAAGGATCCTTGTCTACCGGAGTCTTTCATTCCGGTAATAATATCTGCAGAGGCTTTCAGAATCGGGTCGGCTACATAATCGTTTGTGTCCGCAATGCGAGATCTCAATAATTCCACCCGGTCGATTAACGGCTGCACACCATACCAGGCTTCGGACTGTCGGACATAAATAACCGGTATCTTGCCGATCTCATTCCTCTCCGCAGAAACTTCCCAGCCGATATTCGCTTTACGGCATCGGTAAATGACTGCAGGGTAATAGATGTCGTAATGTAGTACGGTCTTATTGCCTTCCAGCAAGTAATATCCATGGCCGAAAGCCAGCATGTTATCATATTGATCGAACAAAGGACGGATCATATCTCCTTTACTCTTGGCAAGTACCTTTACGCCCACCTTCGTGCCTCCATCATCGGATCGATACACGTAATAGAGTTTTGCAGCTTCTGTCTCCGCGCCGGCATAGCGTTTTAACTGACGTTGCGTGGTATTAAATCGGGTTGTTTTGAGGAAATCGGTGAAAGTCTTGAATGCGTCTTTTGTCTGATCGCCGGAGGTCAAAGACCATTTCACATTATTTCCATACAAGAAAGTCAGTTCCGTCTCGTTGATAAGCACTTGATAAGAAGTGGCGAGCTTTGCAGTTTCCTTCGGAGCTCTTCCTTTTCGTTCCTTATCGGGGCGCATCATGATCTTATGTAGCGCAGGGTCATATTCCTGGATCGCTTTCTCGACCTCCGTGTCCCGATTTTGAAATAGGCTTACTGCTTTGGATACATCTCTTGAATCCAATAAGGATTCTATATCACGATTTATACCGACTGCATTTTGAGCCTGGTTGCCGATTACATTGAATATACTTCCGATAATTCCCATGTCATCAATGTTTAAAGTCCGTCAAAATAAAGGTCATCTTTGTCGAATATGGTCTGCCCGTAACTCGGTTGCCGTTTTTCCACGGTTCCCGTCAGAGCGTCCGGGGCGTCATCATGAGAATTTTTACCTTCTTTTCGATACGATAATATATGCGCTGCGAACTCCGGCCACCGGTGCCTCCAATCGGTCGGGAAGTAAATTAGGTTCTGTACTTCCGCAGAATGAGTGAATATGCGTACCTGCTTATTCTGTGTCTGATTGAACCACTCGAAACGAGTGGTGTTATTACCATCCAATCTGCACTGCCTTTCGACATTGCGGGCAAATCCCCGGCCTCCGTTATTGCTCTCTATGATCGCAACTTCGGTCTTATTTTTGGTTAACATCTCGGATGTTTTAGGCTCGGTGTATTCCATCTGCTTCTGGGTGTAGAGCACATCAGTGACATAATTAGCAGTCTCAGTCTCTACATAGCATATCGAGCATAAATAGTCTTTTCCCGTATCGGCAGTGTCAGTGTAGTTCTTTCGGACGGCATGCCGGCTGTTGGGAGTTATATCGTAGGTGCGGAATGCGGAATACATCAAGCCTTCTATCGGCTTGGGATTCTGCATGTACTGGGTTTCGAAAACGAACGGATTTGCAGCTTGTATCTTCCGAAGCTCAGGCAGAGTATGTTTAAACGGCCACAGGGCTTGTTCTTTTCCTTCTTCATCATAATAGATACACGGCAATGATATGACCGTCCAGTCATCCGGCTCGATCTCTTGCAGATAGCCGCACAAGTCATGCTCATGAAGCCGTTGCATAATGATGATGATCGGAGTATTGCGGGAGTTGACCCGGTTTCGGATAGTGGTTTCGAAACGATTATTGACCCTTTCTCGAACTGTGTCTGACAGAGCGTCTTCTGGCTTTATGGGGTCATCGATAATCAAAGCTCCGGCAAATGGTGTTCCCTGCTCCATTCCGTCCAGCTCCGGTTCCAATTCATCAACGGCCCCCGCTCCAAATCCGGTAACTTGTCCGGATGCACTTGTAGCGTACACGCCGCCCTTTTCAGTGGTATACCATTTTTTCTTGGCATCGCTCGCCTTTTTAATCTGAACATAAGGGAATAAACGTTGATAAGCTTCGGACTTTATGATTTCATCGCGTATTTCTTCCGAGTTATCGAGCGCAAGTTCATCGGAATAAGACAAATGAATGAATTTCGAAGCAGGATTAAGGGCAAGACCATAAGCTACAAAGTTCTTGACGGCCAATTCGGTCTTGGTATATCGAGGTGGGAGATTAATAATTAGTTTCGTTATCTTCCCATCTATGACCTTGTCAAGGGCATCAGCTATGATTTTGTGATGATGGCTAACTACAAATTCCCGTCCGGATTTCTTTTTGAAGAAATATCGTGTAAAAGGAAGAATGCCGCTCATGCAACAAGCCGCCTCTATCTGTATGTCGGTAAAGTTATTCATGGATTATATCCCTTACTATTGCTCGTGCCTGTTCTTTCGACATAGGCTTACAACCGATTTGAGCTTCTATGTCCTTCCTTACAGGTGCATTATACCCAAGCATGCTCACGATACTGTCAAGCGCTTTCTGCTTGTCATAGCAAGTAATCTTAACTTGTTCGTCGATCACTTCATCTCCGGCAGGGGTTACTCGTTTAGTCTGTTTGGTTTCTATCGTTTTGATACATGCTTTTTCATCTGCGGTCAAAGATTCGAAGTCCTTGAGGGACATCCATCCATTTCTCACACGAGTGGCATCGGAAAAGGCAATCTTTTGATGCTCTCGGATGATTTGCAGGGCCGAAATTCCGGCTGCCTCGGCAAGATGATTTTTGAGGTAATCAAGCCTCACCTTAATCTCACCGTTGTCAAGCATCTCACTTGCCTTATTGTAGATAACATTATTGCTCATCTTAGAGCAGTTGTAAGCAAAACGATATGCCTCGGAAGCATTGCCGCATTCGAGATACTTGTTGCAGAACTTTTCTTGCTTGATAGTCAGTTTGCTGTTTGCCACATCGCAAAGGTTTATGCGGACGGCACATTATGCAAATAAAAAGGACTTCTTTTTCGAAGTCCTTTGAATTTATTTATATCAGTTGCTCCAACTCTTCTTTGACCTGTTCGAAGATGTGTGAAGGCAGCTCCGGTTCGAGCATTTTGAGCAATTCGGCAATACGCTCGCGGCGCTGCTTCTCTTTTTCGGCGCACCGGCATCCGGCACATTCGGTATGGTTACACATGACTTAAGACAATTCTTGTTTATCGTTTTCTTTAGGTATAGGTATTTTGGAGAACTCAGCCATAGCCTCAAGCGTCTTTTTTATTTGATTGAAAGTCGCCCAGGAATCTATAAATTCCGGCATATCGACACCACTAATAATAAAGTCCGTGTATTCAGCGGCTTGGGCAATAATTTCTGCTGTCGTCCTCATGGGATTCTTGGTTGCCATTTCCAGAGCAAATGCCCGAATACCCAGTTTAGTGTTCAATTCATTTTGGATCATCTTTTTGGTTTTAAAAGTTAATAATCATGATGTTTGCAATCGCAGACGTAACGCTGCACATACGCCGTCAGCCGGGCCGAAATAGCTCCGGTCATATAGGCCACGGACTCGCCTCCCGGACGGTACCCGTACGCCGCGGAGATGTGATCCACCAGGTGACGTACCTCGTGCGAAATCGAATCGAAAAACTCGCTTTTGGATGTATGGCGGCCGATTACCATCACCGTGATATGGTCCAGTTTGTTGGAATAGGTCAATCCGAAGTCATACCGCTCGGAATCGGACAACAGTTCTTCGGCATTGTCCATAATCTCGTCCGGCGCTCCGATCTCGTACAGGACATCCAGAATACCATCCTTATCTTCCGGAGCCACCTCGAAGAATGCCAGTACCCTCCAGTTGTACGTGCCTAAGTCGATGTCAGCCGTTCTCATTTTCCGAAAGCTATTTTGGTTAGTTCTTTTTCCGCCCGCCTGCGGATAAACCGCGGTATCCGCTTGGGATTGGCAGCGATCAAATCCAATAGTTGACGGGCCGACTGGGGCGTAATGTTCTTCTTGATCTCCTCCGGCGATTTGCCGCCGAAAAGGGCGTGTATCTGTTCAGGTGTCATAGGCGTGATTTTTAAAAGGGCAGCCTCACAAGCGGGGCCGCCCCGAAAGTAGATCGGTTACATGAACTTCTCCCAAAGGAGCGGTTCTCCCTTGCCGATGGTGTCGGCGTAGTAGCGCGTCAGCGGCATGCCTTCATACCCGTCCTCATCATTGATGGAACACTTGACCGCTTTCGCAAGTTTGCTCTCATCGTCCAAGGCATCCGGGTAGAAATCCGAGTAGTACATGTTGAACAGATAAATCGCGTCATATCCTTTTGTCTTGGAGGTGTCCACGGAATACTTTTTCAGTATCTCTTTGACTTCCTCCTCCGTAAAGTGACGGTCGTTCTTGTTCTTCATGCACGACACGGCGTAGTCGCACAGCTTCTTCGAAAAGTGCCATCCGTAGTTGCTCAGGTATTCGCGCATCCCGGCGGGCATCTCTTCGTATAAGTCCAGTCTCTGGTGCGTCATGGCTCTACGTTTTAGCGCCGACGGCGGTAACCGGAGCGGGTGTATCGGGAATAAGGGCCCGTGCCGCGTACGCCACGGCGTTCGCCGTATTCGTCGTCGTCATCGTCCATATACGGCATACCCTCCCGGCGACCGTAGCCGCCACCGTAGGAGCCCGTACCGCCGCTGTAACCGCCACGCTCGCCATAATCCCCCTCCATTTCGCGCCGGGCTTTGCGATAGCCCTTTTCTTTGCCCTCTTCGTAGGCTTCTTCGAGCATTTCTTCGAAATCCTCACGACCGCCGCCCTCTCCTGTGGCCCGGCCGATCATTGTTGCTCTCCAACTCATTTCGTTTCTGATTTAGTGGTTTTAGAAGAAGCAGATGTCGCAGGCGTTGCAGGAGCAGGTGCATGATTTTGTGCCGCCTGACTGAGCAACAGCTGCATCAATTCCTCGATCTTGCTGTTCAGGCTTTCGATCTTTTCGTCCTGGACTTTCGATTTGGCATAGGCCGGATCGAGATCCCGCAGGATCTGTTCGTAAGCCTTGGCGTTTTCCTTCTGCTTATCGAAAGAATTGATCGCATCCATGGTTGTGCGGTACATGGCGTTCACCTCGCTCATCAGCCCCTCGCGGGTACAGGACACGGTCAGTCCGTTTTTGGATACCGTCTCCAGGTTGACAGGCACGCCCCACGGCTCGTTGTCTATGGTAATATTGACATACTGCTGCACGATGGGGGGATACTGCCCGAGTTGGGGCTGCGGGGTGTATGGTTCCGAAACCGCTTTGAGGTTCGCGGTATAGAACCGCGGCGTGTCGCGGTTGTCCAGCACGTACACCATTGAACCGCTCCTTAGATCCTTGAACATATGCTTCTTGTTTTGTTGTTTGAAAAAAGGCGGAAAGGATCAGGGCCTCTCCGCCCGGTTGATTGTTACTTGCCGTTGGCGGATGCTTTCTGAGCTGACGGGGCAGTCGGGGTATCGGAAGAATCCTGACTGCCGCTGCGCGACGGGCTGTTCTGGGCTTTCACTCCGAGCAGGCGGAAGATCCCTGAACTCTTGTTGAAATACACCAGATGCTCCGTGAAACTGCCCAGGGGGCTTCCCTCACTGCCTCCGGAAGAGACCGGGTTCGTGACATCGCCTCCCTCCGCCTGCGTCCCTTTATTATCCACCACGGGTATTTTGGTAGTTCCCGCAGTCGAATTGGAAGAGGTCACAGTGGATGCGGCCGAAGTAGGCACCACGACATTGACAGCCAGGTAGTCTTCGTTATCCGTCGCCGGATGACGCACTTTCCACAACAGGATGCCTTCATTGGGAAGAGCGTTCCACTGGCATGGGTTTATCCCGTAGTCCAGCGATACCTCCTCGACCGAAGCCTTGCCTGTGGTAGCCAGTACGAAGATGCCTCCGGCATCGATGCGGGGCACCACGGCGCCCGGCACTACTACTCTGAAATCAGGTCTGAAAGGATTGTACATAATCACCTCCTTTCTTCGCTTAGATCACAGTGCCGGTAGCCGCAGCGCATCCGCACAGCGGTGCGGAGGTGACGGCAACCGTCGGCGTATAGCAGCAGTTAGGGTTCTGCACCATATAGGCCGGCACCGGAGCCGCCGGACGCAACTGGTTTACGATGTTCGCGGTCTGTGCCTGCAGCGAGGCGGCGGTCGCCAGCTGGGTGTTCTCCCGGCTCAGTTCGTCGATACGATCCTGCAGGCGTGCTTTTTCAAGCCAGCAGAACTTATCGCTTATCATCTGAATCTGTGCATCCATCTTGGCGCCGAGGATGTTGAACTGGGCGTTGGCCGAAGCCTGGAGTGCGTTGGTCTGGTTGACCGTCGCCAGCTGGTTGTCGAAGCCCTGGCGCTCGATTGCCGTGCGGACATCGCAGCAGCACGAGGCAATCTGGTTGCCGATCTGACACCCCATCTGCTGAATCGAGTTGATTACCTGCTGGGAGGTCATGCCTACCTGTCCGGCTACTTTATCAATGGAGCCTTGCAGGTTACAGATGGCGCCTTGGAGCTGCTGGGTGGAACAGTTGAGCGAAGAAGCGAGTTGGCTGATCGCATTTCCGTTGCCCTGGATTGCATTCATAAGGAGTTCACGTCCGGCGTCGTTGTTGAGCTGTGCAGGCAGGCCGTTGGCCGCGCCGTTCGCACCAAAGCCGTTGCCACCGAATCCGCCCCAACAGAAGAAGAGAAGGATGATCCAGATCCACCAGCAGCCGTCGCCGCCCCAACCGTTCCGGTTACCGTTCCCATTCATAAGGGCGGCAACAAGATTGGGGTCCATACCTTTGTTGCCGAGCAGGCCCGGCAGCATGGCCAGGATGCCGTCGGTGCCTTTCGACCCGCCGTCAGGCTGGTCGAACATAAAAATTTTGTCTCCTGACATCATTGTCTTATATTTTGAGATTTTACCCGCATTCGCGGAGCGGGTTTCCCGTCGTAGCTACAAGACAAAAGTGAGAAGGCCCTGCACAGGAATGCAGGGCCTTTCACTTTGAAAGATATTATGATTTAAAAGATTGGTATGCAGGTCTTTAATATTTTATCGCACCTTACGCTTTTTTAAACGATCCACGTCATGGCGGCGCAGGTACGTCACATGCTCGGTTTTGATACGATGCCGGCACACTTTGGTATGGAGCGCAGGGACGGAACAGCCGATCTCGGAAGCCGCCTGTTCGTAGGTCATCCGGCTGTTGGAAAGGGTTTTTATGACTGAGATAGCGCTATCGATGTCTTCCTCGGTCAGGAAGCCGAAACGGTCGTTCTGCACGAATGTATCCACTAAAGAATGTAGCAGGGAGGATAGCGTATCTTCCGGTGTTTCCTGGAGGGAAACTGCCATAGGACTTTCAGGCAACATGGAATTGCGTCGAGATAATCTTCTAACCTCGTTATTACGAAGACATCTATTTAGATAGGTGATAGCCTCGTTCTTTTGGTATTCCCTGCGGAGCCGGAAGTATTGCTCCACTTCTGCATAATCATCCAAGAAGAAGAATCCATAATCCACATCGGCGCGCACGCCGCCCCGCCGTGCAGATTTTTGTGGATTGTCGATTTCATCCTCCAATCTCCCCGCCACTTGATTTCCGTACTCGTCGTGCATTGTTTTCTCTCCAAAAATTATTATCTTTGAAAAGCGGAGAGCGAAAGGCGATTTGCGATGAACAGGAGGTTTCAGCCGGGAAGCGGGCCTCCTTTTCTATTTCAGGTATTCTTGTATTATGGCGCGGAATTCTTCGAACGAACGATAGACGACGCATTTGTTGCCAGCCTTCTCGGCGATCTGCTGCCACTCTTTTTGGCTGGCAGATATTCTACCGCGTGGGGTTTTTGCCTCCAGGCATAATGCCCCGTAACCGTTGCGGGGAATCAACAGTATCTTGTCGAACACGCCGGCAGTCACTCCCTCGGCTTTCATACGTGCTGCCTCACGGAGGTTTCGGTTGTCTCCATTAGGCACGGCAAATAGGAGTTTGGCATATTGCGGATATTGAAGCCGGAACCATCGAACGCAGGCTATTTGCAAATCGCTTTCTTCGTGCCGCGGCGCTCGGCGCTGTAAAAGGTGCGGCGCTATAAATGAGGATCTTTTGACGGACATTACTTTTTCTCTGAGTTTTTTATCGCTTTGCGTATCCAGCAGTCATCTGTGCAAATCAGGACGCGTCGATAACCTACTGTATATCTCGCATCCGGGCATTCCTTGCAGATGGCTTTCTTTATCTTGTCGGTAGTGGTTTTGTGGGGTTCAGGCATATGCTATTCCTTGGTTTCTGTTGCTTCGATCATTCCTATATCCAACGAAGTGTCAATGTGTTCATTCCAGAGTCGGCCACTATGGCGCTTGAGAGTGCAGACGCCATAGCCTGAGTAATCCACGCGGATATAATGCTCGTCGATCTCGAAGATGACACCCTCGCGGACATTGTGCCTGTGATCCGGAAAGCTGGCTACTCTTTTACCTACAGCGGCGAGATCCGGTTTAAAAGTGATCCAATTCATACATATTCCATGTGTTGTTTATCTGACATTTATTTGATAAATCACCCCGTCCCGTCCTACTGGCCGCCCGCGTGGTACGCAGGACTTCGGGCGGGATAGGGTGATCGTTCGTTTGTATTTGTTTTTAAAGTGTTCCACGATCTCGTCGGGAGTGGCTTTGTGCCATACGGGAGATAACATTTGGTCGTCAGTCCAACTCCCACGACTACATATCCGCCAGCATCCACCGGGCGAAATAAACCATTGCCCGTAGTCCGAATCATTCCTAAGTGTCGCCAACGCCCGGAACATTTCGATATTGGTGCCGCAGTCGATGAATCTACTATCATTACTAAAGTGTGACACATCACACTGGGGTGTTCGGAAAACCTTATCGACATCAACTCGGATGGTTTTACATCGGTCAAGGCTTTTATCTGCCCATGTTTCAGGTTTATTGTATCCAATGTTTTCAAGCCACTCGCACAGCTCTTTTCGCTGTTCGGGGTCAACGACCTTTACAAATGCAGATTGCTTAAATGTGGTCATGGCTATTAGTCTTTATAAATAACTTCGACGCTGTCGAGCTGCTCCTCGGTTATTACGATCTGGTGCTGATCCTGGTATTTCTTAATTCGACTGAGTACCTTTTCTTCTTCGGCATTAGTCAGGATGCCGGCGACGTACAAATAGCTGCGGCAGAACATCATGATCGCTAATTTTTCTCGTTTGTCTTTCATGGTTATTCTTCGTTCAGTTTTTTGATGAATGACCTCATAAATTCGCAATTACAGTCGCAATCCATCATATCACCAGTTATATCGCATAACGGCAAATCAGGATTGTCATTAAACAGATATTGGCAGGTACTACGGTGCGCCTCCACCGCCTTCGCGTCGCGCTCGGACTCGGCAATTTCGACTGCTGATTCAGCATTTTCGAAACAGACATGACCGCCATCATAAGATCGATTCAGAATTTCTTTTGCTCGCTTGCTTTTCATAACCGTTTGATTTAGTTGTTAATACCTTTTGCCAGTCCAATGAATGATATAGCCCGCAAACCAATCGCCGAAATAGCGGTTAAATGATCGTATTTCCATTAGGTAAATGCCGTCATTTTGAAGGATTTCGGCTGTCACGCAAGGCGGCAAAACGCGTCCATCGACGGACATAGTTACATTGCCATCCGGATGCTTTCCGATTGTTACGTGCTGGCAGCCTGTGCAGGTGTTTTCTAACACCACCTCGCGCCGCGTTCTATCGTATGGATAGATTACGTGCGTTAATTTCGTGCCCGGCTGTACCTCTTTCCGTCGGATGGTGTGAATTTTGGTACCGGCCCGCAGGGCTTCCGCAAATTCATGGTTGTAGTTCAGTTGCATAGTGGTTGGTGTTATTCGTTTCCGAGCGCCTTGTTGATTGCGGCCGCCGCCTTGTTTTCAGCTGCGAACCATTGTTCTGCGGTGGGCAACGCGCATTCTATACCCTCTGCTTCGCAACCATGCAGGTGCATTAATTCCATCAGCGCTTCCAACAAGTCCGGCGCAGCGGCAATAAGTCGGGTGTTGGCCTCCGTTTCCTTGATAGTATCAATACCTCTTGTCACCGGGCAATTACATACTACCGAACCCGCTAAATCGCGTACTTGCATCATATGTTCGCCTTTTTGCCACGGCTTCGGCGATCCTTTGAATTGTTTGTCGTTCATGATTTTCATTATTTGAGGTTTATTCCTCCGCCATCCCCGCGGAGGGTGGGGTTATAGTTCGAGGGTACCCTGAGAGCGGAGCATCCCAAAATATTGGTCTGCTGTCTCGTTGGATACATACCAATCGAACACCTCGTCGGCGGTAGCATTATATCTATTCATGAATCCATCGCTCTCTATCATACGTTGAATACATCTTTTAAATGCACGCTCGAACCCGGGATAGCGGAGACGCTGTAGCGACTTCTCTTTTTTGGACGCTATTGGGCAAAACATACAGCCGATACGATGGCATCCTTCGTCGTATAGGCGGCAATACTCGATATTGTTGCCCCGAATGAAATTCCAAACATCCGAATCTGTCCACCGAAACAATGGCGATACAACAATTCGGTCGGCACCCTTCACGCACTGATGCAGCATTTCGCCCGCCGCTCCAAAAAGCACATCCGGGTCGTTGTACTGCTTCCGTCTGTTCTTGTTTGCGTTCGTCCGTTCCACCTCGGCCCTCTTGGCCCGCCTTGCACTTTCCGCCGCTCGAACACCGGTCAATGTTACCTTCCCCCTCCCTGCACGCTCTTTCAGTTCGGCGCAACACCACCGGGCCTTCCTTGTTGGAAGCATGTGCTTCTTTTCCACCAATTGGTAGAAGTTGAGCGGCGGCCGGTGGAGCTCCACCTCAGGATAGTTCTTTCGCACGAAAGCCATCAACTCCGGCGGATCAATCGTCGTCACTTGCATCTGAGCCTCGAACTTTACTTCAGCCATCTGGGCAAGATGGTAGAGGACTTGGCTATCCTTACCGCCTGAAAATGCGAGATGAAACCCGTCCGGATGCATTCGCAGAGCGAGTGGCTCGGCTTTCCGTAGGAGGTCGATTGAGTAGTCTATTTTTCGTTGTAATGTCTTAGTAATCATTATCTGAAAAGGTTTTGCAGAACGACACGAACGGCGTGCGGCCTTGCTCTTTGCAATAGGTGCAGAATGCCTCAATGACGCCGACGCTGTGGTCTATCTTCTGCTCCAGCGTCCACGCTTGTCGTTCCCGGAGGTCGGCGGGGGTGATTTGATTGTTCATAGCTCCATTGCATTAGAGAACATCCCCAACTCTTACCGGATCCGGCGCTCCGAGATAGCGAGGTATTCCGGGTTCAGCTCATAACCGATACAACTTAGGCTGTCGCAGTTATGGATGATGTTGATTTTCATTTTCTGAAAGATTGCGCCTCGTAAGCGAAGCGATTAAATACTTGATTTGTAATTTCGTCCCAGAATCTGTCGCAGCTCCATTTCGGCAACCTTCTGAATATCTCCGCGACGTTCATAACGCTCCTTGTCGCTATAGGCCTTACGGTCGTTATGTTCTGCAAAGGCCTGCATACGTTCCTCGGCATATTGGGCCAGCCACCCCATAATCACGGAACCATCAATTCCTCCATACAACTTCCCGTATCGTCCCTTTTTGGCATTGTCGAAGCAAACCTTGAAATCCTCGATGGTGAAGTAGTAATACTCGTCCCGGATCATCCGCACCGTGTAGGCAATCTGCTCTTGTCCCATCGAGTTAGGCACGTTGAAGAAGTCTACCAGATCGTTCACCACGATCACCAACGCTGCTAACGTGTGATCTTCTCCAAAAGCCTTACTGATCTTTACCAACGGTGTGGGATTCTCAAGCGCGATCACATCATCGATTCTCTTTACCGGGAGTGCCAGATAAGATAGCCGCAGCGAGTCCGCCCAGTTCTGCACGGCCAGCTCGTTTTTCGGCCTCTCTTGTCGAATGAGAGCCATTAGGGGCGATAATTCTTCGTTCATGGTAAACTCTGTTTTGCGGATTTGCGATAGCATTGGCGAGGGTTTGTTTCCAGTTGATCCGGGCGGTTTTCTTAGCTTTCTTGTTATGCCAGCCCGCTTCAGTTGCCCAGAAGTTGACACAAGCTTTTTCAAGCGTTAACGGGATGTCCACTCCGGGATTAATGCGTTGCTGCTGTTGGAGCCAGGGTGAATCGATCAGGAGGGCCGTGTAAACTTTCCGAAGTTCGGATAGGTAAACCTCGAAGTCGTCTCGCCAGCTTTGGCTCTCAGGCTCGGTCTGCATGGGCGACTTGGATTCTTCCCCCTTACAATCCCCCTTTTTCAGTCTTTTACGTTCTGTACTCTCACAACTATCACTACCCGTTAGGGTAGTATTATTAACTTTATTTATATATGTCCCCTTCGTGTCCCCTTGCTGTCCCCCTGTTGTCCCCCCTTGCGTCCCCTGATCTAATGAATTGGAATTGTAAGTATCGTATTTTACGATTGTTATAATCGTAACTCCTGTCCCCTTGTCTGTCCCCTTGGCTATCATGCCTTCGTCCTGCAAGTGTTTCAGGAATAGTTCGACCTTATGTTTTCCCCACCGCCATCTCTCGGCAAGGCTTCGAACAGCTGCTACCTGTTGACCTCGCTTCAGACTCACCCCTCTATAGCCGACATACTGTATCCTGTTCTCAAATCCGGCCGTCTGTAGCAGATCGAGCCACGCTTCGAACCTGGAGTATTCGCGGTCTTCACACCAAAATGGGTGTTCAAATATCCGGCGGCTAATGGGTATATATCCTTTGGCGTCCATTAATGATCAGTACCCGCTACGGGTCATTTCAAGTTGCTGTTTGGCAAAGGAGACCTGCGTGCGCAGATTCTCCGATTGGTGCGTGCAGGAACGATTCAGCCGTTCGAGCCACGTTACGATATGGTTCTCATTCGCTGTCTGCGACTCCACAAACTTGCGTGTCACCGTGGCGGGCATCTTTTCAATCAGTCTGATAGACTCGGCGTAAACGTTTGCTATTGCCTTGTCCCGAATATGTTGAGCGTCTGCCAGCATTTTGCCCGTTCGGGCCATATAAACACTCAAATCGGAAAGCCGGGATACCATCTCGTTCGGATCTTCCGACACGGTGATCTCAAGGAATGACTGTATCTGACCTGCCTCTTGTTGAAGTTGTTCGAGCGTGATCATCGCAGCGATTCGATGTATTGGTTGGCGAGCTCGATGCGTGCAGTGAGTTCCGCAATAAATCCGTCATTCCGCGGAATGCGCACTATATGAATCGGATGCCTACACATCGGATCGAATGAGACGAAATCACACCACTCGACACCATGTGCCACCGTGTGCATCTGACACTGGCAGTAGTATCCCATATTCGCCTCTTTTAACCCTTCGGCGTCTTCGATCTGGCGGTATGCCTTATGGGTAGCTGGATTCGGACATTTGATCTCAAGAATGCCGACAATGGCGCCATTTTCCTTACATATTCCGTCCGAGCTGTCACCGTAGAAATTGTTACACTGGATAAACTCGGCTTCCTCTACCTCGTACCCCATCTCTTTGGCATACATCCGCCGGGCAGTAGGTTCCATCTCGTTGCCCCAGCGCATAGCTTTGGATTTGGTTTCCATCCGTTCCAGATAGAGGCCGAACGCTCCGCTTTCCAAATTCAGGAACTTATCATTCAAGTCCCGCTCCGCGGCGATCTCCATAATGTATGCCTCGGCCGTCGCGCCGAACTCTTTGCCTTTTGTTTTTGATTTCACCAACAGCTTTCCGATTTCGCTGCTGGTGAAGTACCCGATCCGCTGGCGATACCATTCTAAAGTGCCCTGCTTGACCATCTATTTATTGTTTTCCTGTGATTCCAATACCTTATTGACATCATCCGCCACCGAACGGTAAGGCTTCATCAACTCTGCGACGTTCGTATCTCCATCGGCGAGGGATTGAGCGATGCCGATTAGGACTGCCAATTGCTCGGCTTTAACCTGATTCATCGTCTCTTTCCCGACCAGTTTCAACACCTCCGACTCTGTGATGCCGTAAGTGTCTTTGAAGCCGTCGAACACTGCTTTTCGTCGTGCGATCAGCTTATCTTCATCCGTGATGTCACCGGTGATCATTCTCTGGGCGGCAAAGTATGCAGCGTCGGTAATCGATTTGGGAATGACGGAAAGTACCGCATTTCGATATGCTATAGCGTTGGCCGCATTGCCCGTTACGGTGATCATGTCCTCGTTGTATCGCTGACCGGTTTTGCCAACGATGGATCGGCGCACCTCGAAGGCGACTGCGTAGTTGTTCTCCAGATCCCAGGCAGTACCTCTGGACACCACCTGCGTGTGTGTAATCTGAACCACCTTCGCCTCTGCCCGGATATTCCCATACTGTTGCGCCACGATCTTCGCCAGGTGGACGGAAGGCCCCGTTATCGGTTTGCTACCGCGAGGGAGGGCATAACCGCAGCTCTGCGCCGTGTTCATGTCAGTTGTAACAATGGCGATGGCGTTGTTCATCGCCCGTTTAAGGTCGCGCGGGTACCGCTTGGCTGTCGCCACCTGCGAGTCTACATTGGCTCGCTCCTGTGGGTCGAGCACCTGAACTTCCTGTGCTTCGACTTGCATAATTTCGTAATCTGCCATACTTTTGTTGTGTTAAGAATTAGTAATTGGGCTCCGGCCCGGTCAGGGAGCTTATAAAATTGATCGTCTTTTGGACTGGGCTTTGGATTTGATTGGATTTCCTCCCGATACCACCGTAAATGATGACAAGTCATTTAATCCCAATGGATACTGCCGAGATTGGTTGTCTGATCAGAATTTATTAAATGAAGCAACGAATGGCAAGGTTCATTCAGCCGTCTCAGAGTATGTGAATTGGCTGTATTTGCAGTATGAGGAATGTAAGAAAGAAGATCGCTTCCCTGTGGAGTAATATTTATCATTGTCCCCTTTTCAGAAATATCAAAGGTGATCAACCGATAACCCTCAAGATCATAAAGGATACGGATAATACTGTGTATTGGAGTTTGAAGAAACTCTGAAAGGTATCTCAAGCTGAGTTTCATGGCTATTAATTGTTTACTGTTTATTTCGTTGTCATTAACACTTCGATCAGCTACCTCCTTGTGCTTGTATTTTTTGCGCATGCCGCTTATTCTTGGAGGCACCGCACCTGTAAGCCGTGGGCGCGGTAGTACGCGTTGCTGGGATTGAGCCACGTCGAGTAGAAATCCAAGAACACGCCGTGCGTCCCGCTGACCGTCGACGACCAGCTGAACCCGCCGTTGCCGACGCCACCCGGCACGCCCGTATCCCTGTGGCGGAAACCTCCGAGTTCATATTTCAGAAATTGAGTCATATACTTGAATCCATTCATATTTGTGCCGCAAACATTATTTTTCCATTCGCACCGATCTTTATCCCACACTGCGCGTGCGAGCGCCTTATGAAACTCGTCCGTGCATAGTTTCCACCCCGGAATTCGTTCCCCGATCTCGATTGCTTCCTGTTGGGTGAAATGTTTGTTCTCGTTGGCATCCTGATAATAACCTGATAAGATGTACTCCTTACCTTCCTTGTCATAAATGCCGGTACGGATCGGATTGTCCAGCCAGTCGCAGGAGAGGTTGATAGACAACTTGTTATCAGAATGGCCGGGTTTATCCATCCCGATCAATTTTTCGTTAACTCCGTACTGGTCTACTACCTCACGTAGGTAACCCTTTAATTCATCGAGCGTCCGACTACCGAGAATCGCCTGCGTCTTTTTCAGGGCTTCGAGAAGCTGTTGTGTGTACTGTTGTTCGTTCATGGTGTTTAATAGTTTAAGTCATCTTGTTCGCCGCGTGCCTGTTTCGCTTCGAAGATCGCATTGGACAACCATTCGTCGATTGTTGTGTCCTCTGCACATTCTGCGTATTCTGCCAGCTCTTTGGAGAAGCATGCACCGTGGAGGTGATAACCATTAGGCCCTGGAACCGTGGGCTGTCCGAATCGGATCTTTTCGCCGCAGAGCGGGCAGTATTCCCAGCCATTGTCCGGCTCTACGCTGTCCGGTAGTGAGGCCGTGTAGCATGCCGTGTCGGACTCTATGCCCGGCATGAGCAAGGTAAGATTACCGTTCATCGGAGGAACATTGAGAATGACAGGTGCAGTTAGCCGGGCGCATGATACGCGCTTCGTAGACGTCCAGGGCATTAGGACGACGTTCGTAGAGTTTAGTGGCTTTGGTGATCGCCGAAGCACCACTTCTGGCTGTAACATTATAGCGGATACAGTGGCCAAAACCTTGACCACCTGAGAAGACATAACCGAATACGGTCACATTGTAAGGTTTCTCCTCGGACTTGAGGACAGAATAGGGTGCGATGGGTGCAGTACGGGTACTATTATTCGCCGTCCCGCTAACTTTTTCACTGTTCTGCATTTTTGGAAAAAAGTTACGGTTATATACAAAAGAGGCGAGGCCTCTCGGTTGTTTTGCAGAACAGTGCAACCTTACAGGAGTAAGATTGTCCGAAAGAGACCCCGCTTTATTTGCGGCTAAATATGTCGTGTGCTTACCTGCATGGTTAGCACTGTTCTGCACTACAAATATAGCTCTATTTTCTTTAACCGCAAACATTTTTTGACTCTTTTGTTGAATTTTTATAAATCCTCTCTTGTGACTAATTTGCAGATCCTGACTTGAGGACGAAAGAATATTGTCCAGAAACGGCGTTTGTAAACCGCTTTATGGCCGCTAAAGACCCAAAGTGTGAGATGCATCAAATAGAGATCACAACACGCAACTATTAATTTCCCAATCATGTTTTTTGAATAAAAAAAGGCATCCCCTCCCCTACTCGATTAACACAATACCAAAACACAATCATTCTCACCGGGGATGCCATAACCATGGCTCTTAGGTATGGTTATTTCTCTTTGATCGTATGGCTGTGCCTCGCCGCTTCACGCTCGGCGTCCTTATAAGTCGTATCGGGCTTAAACATACCCAGGCGATGAAATACTACGATCAGCGCAATCGCAATAACCGGCATTAGGAAAGGCAGTATGGTTTCTGGAATATTCATAGTTTAGAGTGTTGCGCGCCAGAACCGTTTTAATTCTGCGCCGGTGTAAAATCGTCTGCCGTTGTGCCGATGGATCCCATATTTGAGATTTCCGGCCTGTGACTGTCTGCGAATAGTTGCAGTGCTTACATCTAAGATCTTGGCAACCTCCTTAACCCCATATTTGTTGCTGTCCGGTACTTTAGGTTCACTCGGTGTCATGACTTGGGATTTTTATGCTTCTATTATCAGTTCTGTTTCAGTTCTGCGTCCCCTCGACCTCACCCGCCGCACTATCGTGTCATTGAACGTTGATGTAAGATGGAAAGTGAAGAGAGCGAGCAACGACAGGGCACACACAGCCCTTTTTACATTGCCTATCTTGTCTTGATCCGCACTTACTCCGTAGTTTGTGCAGAAGATATAGGCGCCGAGCTCGTTGGCTTTATTCAGGTGCAGCTTCTCGTATATGTTGCGGAGCGTGTTTCGGATCGTGTTGGGGCTTACGTGAAGCCTGTCCGCTGCCTCATCCGCCGAGCAACCCCATGCGATCAAGTCGGCGATTTCGTATTCGCGCTTTGTGAGTCTATTAGTTTGCATTGTCGGCAATTTTATCCCACACCTTATCGGCAGGTACACCGTGCTTTTTAAATATCAGCTCGATCGCATCTTCCTCCGCCGGGGTATTCGAGGTAATACCGTCGCGACGTTGAGCGAGTGATACCCGGTTGTTGATTCCGAGTTTTTCCATGATCTCGCGACGAATGGCCGCCTGATCCTTCAATTTTGCTTCGTTCAAACCTCTGCGAAACCCTCTTTTCATTTGCTTTTCTGGAAAAAATGGTCAATATTTGCTATTTACAGGGTGATAATAGCGACTTAACTTTGCCGTATCATTATTACCACACTGCAAATATAAGTATAATACTTAAATATACAAGCGTAATTTAAGTATTATATGTAAAAGTTTTCAAATATGACTGATAGTGAGAGGATTAGAGCGATAGAAAAATTAAAAAATCTATCTACGAACGCTTTAGCGAAGGATTTGGGGCTAAAAGCGGCGCAGACGCTTTATGACATTCACAAAGGGAAACATGGCATTTCGAAAGAATTGGCAGAAATTATATCAGCAAAATACTTAGATGTCAATAAGCTCTGGCTTCTTACCGGCGAGGGGGAAATGTTGAAGACGGAGGCGGTTGATACTTCCCATCCTCCAATAAAACAATCTCAACAAAACATAGATCCGACCATAACATCCCTGCTTAACATTATCTCCGAAATGCAAAAGGAAAAGAGTGCTGATCGGGAGGCGCTTAAACAGGAGTTGGAGGCAACGAGACAAGAGCGGGAGGCGGCAAGGCAGGAACGGGAGCACTATATGAAATTATCACAAGAAATGCTGGCTGAGTTGAAGCGGCTGGGAAAAGAGGAGGTAGAAAGCGATTCACGCCCCAACGAGGCTTCGGATCTTGGCTTCTAATCAAAACCCAGAGCCGTAAGGATACGTATCAAATCATCGTAATAAATAGAAATCGTTGTGAAACTTGTTTTGAAAGCTGAATCG
This sequence comes from uncultured Rikenella sp., assembly GCA_947627885.1. Lineage (GTDB taxonomy): Bacteria > Bacteroidota > Bacteroidia > Bacteroidales > Rikenellaceae > Rikenella. Next base: position 9,329 of record CANQXP010000001.1, on the reverse strand, counting down.
AATATCGTGAATCGAAACGTGTAAAAAAGCTGTAGAAGGTGGATTGATAAGGTTCCTTCAATCTTAACAATAAAACAAATGAATATAATCTCTACTAAGCTAAAATGGGAGTATTAGGCTTTGTATTGTTGATTACAGGTCTGGTTTGTATTATCGTAATCATTGTAGCAAAATGCGAACAGTATAGTCGTAGAAATAAAAAACATATTCCTGTCGAAAGTTCTATCATGAAAACAACAGGAATTGATGAGAATATTAACGACTTTCCATCTACTGATATAGAGGGATTGGCCGAACCAGATATTGAAATTGACCCTCTTTTTGAAGAGGTATCGCGTTTTATAGTACTCAATCAACAAGGTTCAGCGTCTTTTATTCAACGTCAATTTTGTATCGGTTTTAATCGAACAGGTCGATTATTTAATCAACTTGAAGCCGCAGGCATTATAGGGCCTTGCAAAGAGTGGGGAAAACCAAGAGATGTATTAATAAATAATCTGCAGTCCTTGGAATCAGTTTTGAGTGAACTACAGCCTATAATAGACTTAGCGCGGGAAAAAGAAGCAGAAAGAGCTGCAATTCATGAAAGAGCACATGAGCAGATAGAACGTGATAAAATTGCTGAACGAATAAAAGAAAAATATCGGCGACGTCAATTGGAAAAAAATATTCGTCAAGAATTAATCGATAGTGGTGAATTATTCGGCGAGCAACCTAAACGTCCAAAAATACCCCGTGAAGTTGTAGATGCCGTTTACACGCGGGATGGTGGCCGATGTGTTTACTGTGGTTCAACTCAGAATCTTCAACTTGATCATATTATACCTTTTTCCAGAGGTGGAGCGACAACATTAGAGAACCTGCAACTACTATGTCAAAAATGCAATATTGAGAAATCAAATAAGATAGGATGAATACATTTTAGTCAATATATTCCTATCTTTGCTGTGTCTTCCATTATGCAGCAAATCATATCGAATAAAACGGTTCTATACCCCCGTGTAGGTTCCTTCGGGATTAATGTTAATGCACCTACGCTGCTGCAAAGTGGAAGACGCGGGACAGGTAGAACCGTTATTTTTTGCATAAGCGTCTTCCTATGCAACCCAACCCTACCCTCGCCCAGGATGTCAAGGATGTCCTGACGCGGATCGCCGGGGATGAACTCTTCCGGCGAGAACTGATCGAGCAGGTGAAGCACGACCCTCAGGTCTGCGAGCTGCTGTTGCAAGAAACGGCACCCGACCTGATCCGGGCTTTGCAGATGCTCAAAACCCGCCTCCCCGCCTGCAAGGGCGGTTAAGTAGCAAAACACCCCCGACTTTGCAGTTGGGGGTGTTTTGTTATGATCTTGATTTAAGAAAGTCTAACAAATCAGAAATGTCCACTCCCATAGTTCGGGCGTTGGATCGAAGAATCAGTTCTGGAATAGGTGAAATATGACTTTGAATAATCACGGGGCGAAGTAAATCGGAACGCGACCAGACTTCGTGTCCGCCTTTGCTTCTAATCTTTTTCAACCCTCTTGATTCCAAGTACTTTCTGTATTCGGATAGGGAAATATTAGAATACCGTCCCATAGCAGATTAACATGCAGGAATAACAATATCCTGCATCACCTGTTTAAATGAGTGCGACTGCATGATTTTTCCGTAATCCGCATTACGGGAAAGCAGGTGCTTAACAGTAGGAGGTGTATATACTTCTTTCTTTCCGCTCTTGATTTTCCACCCAAGCGAGGTTAGAACCGTGTTCAACGTGCCTTTATGCAGGGTATATTTAATAAATTCTGAAAGACTGATTTCAAAAGACTGCTTCGCTTCATCTTCCGAAGTTCCGTAACCATACAAGTCTAAAGCCGGACAGAATGCGTAAAATACATTCTCTTCCTCATAAAGCATTACTGCAAGATTGACGGTTATCGTTCTATTGCAGTCGCGATAAGTTGCTTGAAACTTTTTATTTGGATGCTTGACTGACATGTTGCAAATATATCAAACATTGAATTACGTATCAAATAGAGTGCCAACGTAGTGCAAATCGGGTATTTACTCTTGATAGGCAAACCGCCCTAAATTATGCCCTATTAAAAATAGAAGCAACCATATAACCAGCAACTTATCTTATTATTTTGTGATCCCGACAGGATTCGAACCTGTGGCCGACAGATTAGAAATCTGTTGCTCTATCCAGCTGAGCTACGGGACCGTCGTCGGGTGCAAAAGTAACATTTCGCGTGCTGGTTTCCAAATCGGTCGCTATCTTTGCCCCCGTAACAGAATCCTCACGACCATGAAAATTCCGCTTCGCCTCGAACCCGTCATCGACACCGTCTATAAGCTCGTTCCGGCGCGGGCCGCACACCGCCTGCCCGAAAACGCGGATGACAACAGGCTGCGGGAAATCTTGGCGACCCATCCGGCCCATTTCGCAGCGCGCGAGCTGCTTGCCGACCGGCTGACCGCCGGTGGCCGGATCGGAGAAGCCTGCCAGCTCAGGCTCGACGGCTGCATGCTGGTTTCAGACTTACTGGACGAAACGGACGACGATCTCCTGACATTGGATTGGGAAGACCCTTACACGGCTCAGGCCCTTTCGATGGTTTACGACTCGGCGGCGGATCATTTTATGATCGGCGACTTCGAAATGGCGGCGGCCATGCTGGAGCTGCTGGCGGACCGCGATCCGGAAGACCACCTGAACGCTTCGGAGCTGTTGGCTTTCTGCTACGCAGCGTTGGAGGAGTGGGAGCTGTTCGACGAAACGGCTGCTCTGCTTCCAGCGGATGCGCTTGCGACCCGGCTGGCCGCATACTGGGCGGAGTTCCGCCGGACGGCGGAGCCGACGGTCGCGATCCGGGAAACGATGCGGCGGGACGATCCAGCGCTTTACAAAGAGTGGACGGCAGCCGAGCATGAAATCTCGCCGGAATACCTGGCCGACATCGAGTCGAGGCGTCCGACGGCGGCTGCGGAGGCCCGGCGGCTGTGGCTGAGGACGGAACCGCTGTGGCGGGCGTTCCCGGAGTTCACAGCGTACCTGAAAGCGGAATAAAAGCGCGGGGCGGATTCCGGAACCAGAATCCGCCCCGCTCGATTGACCGGGCTACCCGAAAGGGAAATCATTCGAATTCGAGCAACAGCACTCCTTTGGGCACCACTTCGCCTTCGGCGACATGGATCTTCGCCACTTTACCCCCTACGGGCGAACGGTAGGTGTTGTGCATTTTCATGGCTTTGAAGGTCAGCAGCACGTCCCCTTCCTTCACCTGGTCGCCGACGCGCACGTCGATGGTGGTGATGGTGCCGGGAATGAAGGAGATGACCTGCCGCGGGTCTTTGGCGTGCCACGGCGTACGGTTCTTATATTTGGCGCTCAGCGTGGTCTTGTACGTCCCGTGCCGGGTGGACAGGCTCTCGTACTGCGGCGCCGCTTCTTTTTTATTACTCATAATCTCTTCTCTTTTATTGATCTTTTATTTTGCAGGGTGCCGGAGGGTACTGTTCTTTCTGTGAACAGAAAGAACCAAAGAAACTTTGGAGGATGCTTGCGCATCCTAAATCTATCATAGCCCCACTTTTGGCGCAACTGGCGGGGCGTAAAGCCCTTCGGGCCAGCCCCGCCAGTTCGCCAAAATAAAAGGACTTCGGCAGACTAAGGAGTAGCGTAGCTGGCTCAAAAGTTCTTTGGGTCCCTTTCTTTCAAGAAAGGGACGGTTCCATGCGGGTACGTACAAATAAAAGATCGGTTAAAACGGCGGGATCCCGTGTTTTTTCTCCGGGCGGAGCACCGTTTTGTGCTGCGCCACCTGAAGCGCATGGATCAGGCACTTGCGCGTTTCCGCCGGTTCGATCACCGCGTCGATATAGCCCTTCGCCGCCGCCACATACGGATTGGCGAACTTGTCCTTGTACTCCTGGATCTTGAGCTTGCGCATCTCCTCCGGATTCTCCGCCTCCATGATCTCCTTGCGGAAGATCACGTTCGCAGCCCCCTCCGGCCCCATCACAGCGATCTCAGCCTGCGGCCAGGCAAAGACGAAATCCGCACGCAGGTGGCGCGAATTCATAGCGATATAGCCGCCGCCGTACGCCTTGCGCAGGATCACCGTGATCTTCGGCACCGTCGCCTCCGAATACGCGTAGAGCAGCTTCGCCCCGTGACGGATCACCCCCGCATGCTCCTGGTCCACGCCCGGCAGGTAGCCCGGCAGGTCCTCGATCGTCACCAGCGGCACATTGAACGAGTCGCAGAAACGGATGAACCGCGCCGCCTTGTCCGACGAATCGCAGTCCAGCACCCCCGCCATCACCAGCGGCTGGTTGGCCACGAAGCCCACCGTCTCGCCGTTGATGCGCCCGAAGCCCACCACGATATTGGCCGCGAACAACTCCATCACCTCCACGAAATCGCTGCCGTCGCTCACCGCGCGGATCACGTCCCGCACATCGTACGGCTGCGCCGGATCCGCCGGAACGATCTTGCTGATATTGTACTTCTTAACCTGCGGCTCTTCCGGATTAGTCCGTTCGGCCGGCTGGCTGTTGTTCTGCGGGATCGTCGAGAGCAGCTGGCGGATCTGCTGGAAACACTCCTCCTCCGTTTCCGCGAAGAAATGGGCGTTCCCCGTCTGCTCGCAATGCACGCGCGCGCCGCCCAGCTCCTCCATCGAGATCTCCTCGCCCAGCACCGTCTTGATCACCTCCGGCCCGGTGATGAACATCTTCGAGATTTTGTCCACCACGAACACGAAATCCGTCAAGGCTGGCGAATAGACCGCGCCCCCCGCGCACGGCCCCAGGATCACCGATATCTGGGGGATCACCCCGCTGGAAAGCGTGTTGCGGAAAAAGATCTCGCCGTACCCCGCCAAGGCATTGACCCCCTCCTGGATACGGGCCCCGCCCGAGTCGTTGATCCCGATCAGCGGCATACGCATATTCAGCGCATAGTCCATGATCTTGGTGATTTTACGCGCGTGACTCAGCCCCAGCGAGCCCCCCGCCACGGTGAAGTCCTGCGCGAACACCGCCACCGGGTTGCCGCAGATGGCGCCCGTGCCGATAATCACCCCGTCGCCCGGCAGCTCCTTGTTCTGCATGCCGAACTCCGTGCCGGAGTGTTCCACGAAGATGTCATATTCATAGAAAGAGTCCGCGTCCAGCAGGGCGATGATACGCTCGCGCGCAGTCATCTTGCCCATCGCCTTCTGCTTTTCGATGGCTTTCATGCCGCCGCCGTTGTAGACCTTTTCCTTCCTCTGCTTGAGGTCCAGGATTTTCTTATCTACTGCCATAGGTAGTTTAGGTTAAAGATTCAGGCAAATATAACATTTTCCCGCTTATAGCCGCTCTACATGTGTGAAATAGTTCACAGACCATCCCCCTGTATCCGGCCGCTCGCGGAAAAGTCCGAACAGCGTGGAACCCGATCCCGACATGGCCGCATACACCGCCCCACGGCGGTACAGCTCCGTTTTCACCTCGTCCAGCACGGGTAATTTCCGGAACAACGGCTCCTCGAAATCATTGGTCAATTTCCCGCGCCACTCTTCGACAGGTAAACGTAAGGTATCCGCCAGCGGTACAGAAGGGACGCGGGGCGTTATCGAAGAGTAGGCTTCCGCCGTCGAGACTCCCACATCCGGTTTGACCAGCAACAGCCACCAGCCTTTGAGATCGACGCCGGGAAACGGTTCCAGCCGCTCGCCGCGCCCGGTGCCCAACATCGGGGTATTATAGAGGAAGAAAACGGTGTCGCTCCCCAGCCGCGCCGCATAGGGCGCAAGTTCTTCGGTCGTCAGACCGAGAGAGAGCACCTCGTTAAGCCCTGCGAGCACCGCCGTGGCGTCCGCCGAGCCGCCCCCCAGCCCGGCCCCAAACGGGATATGCTTATGCAGGTGTATCCGCACCCCTCCCATTTCGGCAAAACGTTCCGGGAAAGACTCCTGCAACAGCCGCGCCGCCTTGACGCACAGGTTCTTGTCCTCCGGACAATCCACCGCCAACCCGGTCGAAGAAAAGACTATCTCCTGGCCGGGGACGCCGGAATCCGGCAGGATTTCCACTGCATCGCACAGCCCCGGCACGGGATAGAAGAGGGTCTCTATCTCGTGATACCCGTCAGGCCGCCGCGCCGTAATGTGCAGGCCGAGGTTGATCTTGCAGTTCGGGAAAAGGATCATATTTCCAATGGTATATTTAGAGTCCAAGAGGGTGAAGCCTCCCCCAACACACGCATCATGCGACTCGACAGAGCCGCGCGGGCCGAAGCCTCCCCCCGCGGAGGCCCGCAACTGCGTTGCAACAGCCCCGCAGGCTTCGGCCCGAGGCATTCGCTATCCGTTCTCCTCCTCCCCCAGTTCCGCGATCGCTGCTTCCTCCCCATCCAGCGGCGCCAGCGCCGCCGGCATCTTTTTGGAAGCCTTCACCCCCAGCTTGCGCAAAGACTCGGCCCGCCGCACCAGATTGCCGTTCCCCTCCTTGAGCTGCCCCAACGCCGTCCGGTAAACCTTATCCGTCCGCTCCAGCGCATCGCCCACGGCCAGGAAATTCTCGGCGAAGCCGACGAATTTGTCGTACAGCGCCCCGCCCTGCCGCGCGATCTCCAGCGCATAGCGGTCCTGGCTGTCCCGCCGCCAGAGGTCGTCCACGATCTTCAGGATCGCGAACAGGTTGGTCGGACTGCTGAGGATCACCTTTTTGCGGTAAGCGTCGTTCCACAGCTTCGCGTCGCACTGCAAAGCCGTGAGGAACGCCGGCTCGTTCGGCACGAACATGATCACAAAATCGGGCGACGCCTCCGTCAGCTTCTGGTAGCTCTTTGCCGCCAACTCGTCGATATGCCTGCGCACCGACGCCACATGCGCCGCCAACGCGGACTTGCGCACCCCCTCGTCGGAATCGTCCGCCGCCGCGACGTAGTTGGCGTAAGCCGTCAGCGACACTTTCGAGTCGATCACCATCTGCTTGTCGTCCGGCAGCACCAGCACCACGTCAGGTCGTACATGGGCACCCTCCTCGGTGCGGAAATCCTCCTGGATCCGGAAATGAATCCCTTTCTGCAAGCCGGAGCTTTCGAGCAGCGTTTCGAGGATCATTTCGCCCCAGTCGCCCTGCGTCTTGCTGTTGCCGCGCAGCGCCGAGGCGAGGTTGTTGGCCTCGCGGCTCACCTGGTTGCTCATCTCGTGCAGCCGCCGGATCTCGTTCTCCAGCACCTTGCGCTCCTGCGCCTCCTGTTCGATCCGCTGGCGGAACCGTTCGATATTCTCCCCCAGCGGTTTCAGGAGGTCGCCGATATTCTTCCGATTGGTATCGGTAAAGCGTTGGCTTTTCTCCTCGAAGATGCTGTTGGCCAAGTTCTGGAAATAATCGGTGAACTGCTTTTCCAGTTTTCCCCGCTCGGTGGTCTGTGACTCGAACCGCTCCGACCAGATGCGTATCTCGGCCCGCGCTTCAGCCAACCGCCTTTCCGCATCCGCCTGCGCCACGGCCAGCTCGCGGTCTGCCGCCGCCTGCCGTTCGACCAGCTGCCGCCGCGCCTGCTCCGCCTCTCTCCGCAAAGCGTCGTTTTCCCCCGCCAGTCCCAGCGCCGTCGCCCGTTCCGCCCGGAGCCATACCAGCAGGGCGACCGACACGGCCGCCAGCACGACGGCCAGTACCATAAATAATATCTGCATATTTCGGTTTCTCCCGTTACGCAAATTTAAGAAACAAACCGGAGCCCCGGCTATCCGACGTAAAAAAAGAGACGGCACCTGCTGTGCAGGTACCGTCCCCTTTCAGAGAGAGTTTCGGATGCCGGGGCCCTTCTGGCCCCTCCGGGTGCGTATGGCGGGAAAAACAAGCACAGGCAAAAAATCCCCGCTGCCTCCCGGCAGGCCCCCCGGCACCGCCTCTCCTCTCTTTATCGAAACACCGACTCTCCTTTTCCGACCTACTCCTGAATGCAACGAACCGGCAGCCCGGCAGCCCGGCCAGTTGCGTTGTTGAAATCAAGATCCGTTGTATTGAAACTCATATACAAAGCGCGAATGCCATCAACGCCACCAACGGCAGACGACCAGCTGAACCCGCTATTGCCTATGGTCCATGCCATTCCTTCTCCATTGGTACGGGATCCCGAATCACGATAGCCCGAAGTAGGATACCAAGCGTGTACCATTCCGCCCACAGGCTCGTAATATCGTCCGTTCACCTGATAGTATTTCACAGGCGGGGTACCCTTAGCGGTTTGCTTTTCCCCGTTAATGTAGAAATAGAACGGGTCACTATAAGAGTCGGTACCGAAATCATCCCATGTCCCATTCGGTGCGATCCTCCATCCCTTCGGACAGGGATCATAGGCGCTTTTCGAAGCCTCGTCCCCCCACAAATCATTATTCTGGTTCGCCGTTGCGGTTGTATACCAGTCATAGGGCACATCAGGATTGTAAATAAACGCCAATGGATATTTCACCGAATAGGCCAGCGTATTGGCATTCCCTCCGATAATGCCTGTAATATTCATTTTACGATAGCCCGTTCCGTCAGCGTTCGATACTTCAGGATCCAAGTCTGCACCATTCTTGTCGTAAATCGTTATGGTCGTTCCCGTTGCTGCGCTTTCATTGACCGTGGAACCGTCTACACGCGGGAACGGGTCTTTGCGGCCCCATTGGTAAAACAGGCCGAACGCCTGGTCCGCCGTATTGTCTCCGGCCTGCGGAACGCCACCGTTATAGGTTTTGGTAGCCCCCAGATTCCTGTCCATAATCACCCGACTCAAACCGTTCTCTTTTTGGAACTCAGTCCCGTAGGTATGCACCTGACCGCCCGTCACCGGGTAAGCCGTGTTCGCCGCGCGGGTTGCTATCCCCGCTTCGTCCGGCCGATATTTCGTCACCCAGATATGCCAGCTCCACAAAACCGTTCCCTGCGCTTTGTTCCCGTCCGGATAGAGCGCCACCACGGCATTCCCTTCCGTAACCTTGGTGGATTTTACGGTCAGCAGACCGTTCACTTTGTCCAGTGCAATGTCCGAGGTGCCGATGACATTCCCGTCCTGCCACAGCACATCGGCGGTCAGCGTAGACGACGAGCCCAGCATCGCGTTCAACGCTTGTTCGGTGGTAAAGCCGTTGTTGAGGCACTTGCGGATGTCGAACGTCACGCTGTCGCGCGCCGTCCCTGCCGTCGCCGCAGGCCATAGCATCCCGCAGTTACTCATGTCAAAGCTCTCGACCGTCAAACGGTTGTCGCCCGCGTTCACGCCCTGCACGTCGAGCGTGACGGTATAGATATGGTTCCGCTTCACGTTGAAATCCGCAAAACTCGTCCCGGCGCTTCCCA